>JAKDNE010000131.1 GCA_030451965.1 Brachybacterium sp.
GAGGTGAGTCGATTACTCGTCACTGGGTCCTCGTGATACGTGGGTGGCCGCCTCATCCCATAAGTTCTCGCCGCAGGCTTCACCGTCCGGGCCGCGGCCCGGAACCTGGACCGTCTGGCGAGCCGCTGGTGGTACTCCGAGATCGAGCCGGTCACCGCGGACCTGCACGAGCCGGAGGACGTGCGCGCGGCGATGGAGGACGTCCACACCGTGCTCTATCTGGTCCACTCCATGGGCGGCGGCGAGAACTTCGAGCAGCGGGAGAAGGCGATGGCAGAGGTCGTGGCTGAGGCCGCGGCGGAGACCGGCGTCCAGCAGATCGTCTTCTTGGGCGGGCTGCACCCGGACAAGCCTCTGGAGCAGCTCTCGGCGCACATGCGTTCGCGAGAACAGGTCGCCCGGATCCTGCAGGCAGGCGGCGTGCCCACTCTGGTGTTCGAAGCGGCCGTCATCATCGGCTCCGGCTCGGTCTCCTTCGAGATGATCCGCCATCTGGCCGAGCGCCTGCCGGTCATGCCGGGTCCCAGTTGGCTGAACCACCGGATAGAACCGATCGCGATCCGGGACGTCCTCTACTATCTTGCGCACGCCTGCGCCCTGGTGGAGCCCGTCGATCACTCGTACGGCATCGGCTGTGGCCGAGCGCAGTCCTTCGGCACGATGCTCACCGAATACGCGGAGGTCGCCGGCCTCGCCCGTCGCCGAGTCCTCGCGCTGCCCATCCCCGCCCAGCGGCTCTCCGGGTTCTGGATCAGCATGGTCACCCCCATCCCACGGGCCATAGCGATGCCCCTGTCCGCGTCGATGGCCGAGGACGCCGTCACCGATGAGCACCGGATCGCCGACCTCGTCCCGGACCCGCCGGGAGGACCGACCAGCTTCCGAGAGGCCTGTCAACGGGCGATCGAGCGCCAACGCACCGGCACGGTCGACCAGACCTGGGACGACGACGTGCTGTCGGCCCAGGGTGCGGATCCGGCCGCGCCGTTGCCCTCGGACCCGGACTGGGCCGGGCACACGGTATTCACAGACCTCCGGGAGCGGCACGGAGACGCGCCGCCGGAAGCGGTCTGGAGGGTGATCGAGTCGATCGGCGGAGACAACGGCTGGTACTCGGCCCCTGCCCTATGGCGGATCCGCGGAGTGTTGGATCAGGCGATGGGCGGCTATGGCCTGGCACGCGGCCGCCGGGATCCATCGCACTTGAAGGTCAACGATCATGTGGACTGGTGGCGTGTGGAGGCCGTTGATCCCGGACGGTCGGTGACGCTGCGGGCGGAGATGCGGGCCGGCGGGCGGGCGTGGCTGCAGTTCCGTGTCGAGGCCCGCGCCAGCGGCGGGTCGCAGCTCAGTCAGCGTGCGGTGTTCTTCCCGTCCGGGTTGATCGGGCGGGCCTATTGGGGCGCTATCCAACCGTTCCATGCGCTGATCTTCCCGACCATGGCCAAGAACATCCTGACCGCCGCCGACGAGATCGCGCGATCCGCCGCGCTCTCCTCCGGAGCGGATCAGGGGTGAGTGCGTCGTGCGGCCGGCGACGAGAGGAAGAGCCGTCCATCCGCCCCCGGCAGGACCGATCGAATGCTCCGCGAGACTCAATTCAGACGCGCCAGGATGCGTCGAATGGGAATGGGCATGGTGCGACCACGCCGTGACGCCCTGCTCAGGTAGTGGGCGACCTCGCTCTCCCGTGCCGACTGAGGCCCGCGCAGGTAGAACGATGCGGCGGCATCCGCTGCACCATCGGCGCTGAGGTCGAACCGATACGTTCTGCGGGTGTCCTCCGTGATCGTGAGGCCCTGCTCGGCGAACAGCCGACGGGGCCGCCGCAGCAATGGGTCGTTGCGGTAGCTGAGCGGTCCGCGAGCGGCGCGCACCAGTCCTGCTCCGAAGACGAGATCGTCGAGGCGTCTCGGTATCGTCGGGACGATGGCGACGAAGCGTCCGCCGGGGCGGAGGACCCGACGGGTCTCTCCGAGCGCGGCGGGGAGATCGGGCAGCACCATGAGCGCCATCGAGCAGACGACGGTGGCGGCGGTGCCGGTCTCCACCGGCAGGACTTCGGCGGATCCCCGGGTGAGGCGATGCGCACCGCGCTGCCGCGCGAGATCGAGCTCGGCGGAGGAGAGATCCACGCCGAGGTATCGGCCCGCGAGGCGCGGGTTCCACAGCGGTGCGCTCCCGCAGGCGACATCGACGACGGGCCCGCTGTCACTGAGAGCTCCGGCCACCCAGTCGTAGGGTGTGGCGCCACGGGCATCGAGACTCCGGGAGAGGAGACGTTCTGTGATTCCCGGGCGTTTCTCGTGGAAGCCGGCGAGGTAGGCGTCCCACTCCTGGCCGGCGTGCCGGCGGTTCATGTGCGCTTCCCTTCTCGCTGGGCGGTCCACGAGGTGCGACGACGCATCAGTGAGGCGATGCGGCCGGTCACGCCCTGTCGGAGCCGGCGCTGGGACTCCTGGATCGCGGCGATCCAGAGCCCGTCGCTGAAGGTCGGGTACGGGTGCACAACGGACGTCAATCGCTGGACGGTGATGCCCTGGTCCACAGCCAGGGTCAGTTCGCCAAGGGTCTCTCCGGCCCGAGGGCCGACGATCGTGCCTCCGAGGATCCGACCGCGCGGGTCGACGACGATCCGGGTGAAGCCTGCTGTGTCGTCCTCGGCGACGGCGCGGTCCACGTGCTCGTGCCGCACGGTGGCGACGCGGTCACGGCCCGTCGGCTCCTGCTTGCCGACGGACGCGATCTCCGGTGACGTGAACAGCACTCGTGGCGCTCCTGCGCCCTGCATCGTCCTGCGGGTCCCGAGCAGTGCATTGCGGGCTGCGACGGCGCCGCTGACGCCGGCCAGATGGGTGTGCTTCGGGAGCCAGGTCGCATCACCAGCAGCCCAGATCGACGGGTTGTCCGTGCGCAGAGCGGGATCGCTGGAGACCCAGCCGCGGTCATCGGTCTCCACGCCTGCGGCACTCAGCCCGAGCCCGTCCACGTCGGGTCGTCGCCCGGTCGCGATAAGGACCCGGTCGAAGTCCACCCGGGTGCCGTCGTCGAGGATCGCCGCACGCTCCTCGTTCGCATCGCGATGGAACCGGACCGCACTGCGGCCGGTGAGGACCCGGACCCCGTCGACCTCGAGAGCCGAGCGCACGAGCTCCCGAGCCTCAGCGACCTCGCCGTGAAGGATGTCGGGACCACGGTGCACGATCGTGACGTGCACGTCGAGGCGGGCCAGCGCCTGTCCGAGTTCACAGGCGATCGCCCCGCCGCCGACGACGACCATCCGTCCGGGGAGATCACGAAGATCCCAGATCGTGTCGCTGGTCAAGGGGTCCACATCGGCGAGCCCCGGAATCTCGGGCACGCTCGGACGCGATCCGGTGGCGACGATGGCGCGGGTGAACTCGACCGGCCGCCCGTCGACGAGCATGGATCGGCGCCCGGTGAACATCGCGTCACCGCGCAGCGTCCTCACGCCGATGTCCCGGAGGGCATCAGGCGAATCGACTGGCGCGATACTCTCGCGCGCGCTGTCGATGGCGGCAAACACCTCGTCAGCATCGGGAGTCCCAGCGGTCCGATGGAGGGCAGAGGGAGCACGGCGCGCCTGGGCGATGAGCGACTTGGACGGCACGCACCCGGTCCACAGGCAATCGCCGCCCCAGCGGTGCCGCTCGATCAGCAGCACTTCTGCGCCGAGCAGCCGTGCGGTCCTCGCAGCCGTCAGCCCGGCACTGCCGGCACCGACGACGACCAGCTCCCAGGGCTTCTCATCAGGCTCCATCGACGTCCTCTCCGGTCATGGATCGTGGCTGGAGGATTGCTCGCTCTACCATTCCGGCAGACTACGCACTCCCACTCTCCGCTTCCGTGCGCTCGATCACGGAATGGCGCTTGCGAGCTCTCTAGTCTCGGGTCATCAGATCAACGATGGGAGAGACACCATGACTGCTCACACTCTCGACTCCACCGGTCATCGCACCGCTGCCGCAGGACGTCGGACCCTGGCCGGTGCGCTCGGCGGCATCGCCGGCGGGCTCGTCTTCGGCATGATGATGGCGATGATGGGAATGCTGACCATGATCGCCGGGATGATGGGCTCCAGCTCCGCCGGAGTCGGCTTCGGGATCCATATGATGATCTCGATCGTCTTCGGGATCGGCTTCTCCGTCCTCGCCGCACGCTGGCTGGGATCATGGGGCAGGAGCCTCCTCGCCGCCGTGGTCTACGGGATCGTCCTGTGGGTGTTCGGCCCGCTGCTCGTGATGCCGATGATGATGGGCACCGCGGTGTTCGCTGTCACCGGCACGACGATGATGTCCCTGATGGGCCACCTGATCTATGCGCTCATCACCGCAGCAGTCACCGTCCTGATCAGTAGGAGGCGCGCATGAACGACCTCGACCCACGGGCCGACGGGCTCGGTCGACCAGCGGCCTGGTCACCGATCGAGCGCAGCAGCGAGCACCACGACCCGGACATCGCTGCCGTCCCGAGCGATCCGTTCTCCTGCCTCAGCGAGGTAGACCTGTTCACCGACCTCTCAGCGGCCGAGATGGCCGCGATGGACCAGATGGCCCCGGCGGAGCTCTTCCAGCGCGGGCAGATGCTGTACAACCAGACCCAGCCCATCCGTTCACTGTTCATCGTGAAGACCGGCCGGGTGCGCGTCTTCCGGGTCGCCGAGGACGGCAAGGCCCTCACCCTCGCCATCCTCGAGCCCGGTGCCGTCTTCGGCGACATGCTCCTCGTCGGCCAACGCATGTACGACAGCTACGCCGAAGCGATCGACGACGCCCTGGTCTGCCGCCTCAGCACGGTGGATGTCGAACAGTTCCTGCTCGCCGACGCCCGGATCGCCGTTCGGATCGCCAGGATCCTCGGCGAACGGGTCGCGGAGCTCGAGGACCGTCTCACCGACCTCGCACTACGTCCACTCGCCTCCCGCGTGGCCGTCACCCTGCTGAACCTGACCCGCAGCCCGTCCACCGGCACGGGCAGGTTCTCGCGCGCCCCGCAGGTCCAGCTCACCCATGAACAGGTCGCCGGCGTGATCGGAGCGACCCGGGAGGCCACCAGCCGAGTGCTCAGCGACTTCGCCGAGCGTGGGCTGATCCGGCAAGGACGGGGCCGGATCCTCATCACGGACCCCGCCGGACTGCGCCTGCTCGGACGCGAAACGGCCTGAGCGCCCATGCAACGACACACCGTGACGGCCACCTTCGGCGACACCGTCCTGGGCCGCACCGACCACGCGCTTCAGATCGAGGGCACCTACTACATCCCCGAACAGGACGTCACCGCCGAGCTGCGTATCAGCCTGCTCACGACACTCTGCATCTGGAAAGGGATCGCCCGCTATCAGCACCTCGAGATCGACGGGCAGACGATCCGCAATGCCGCCTGGACCTACCTTGTGCCCAGCCAGCTGGCCTGGCCCATCCGCCGCATGGTCGCCTTCGCCCCCGCGGCCGGGATCATCGTCCACCGCGAGGACACCGAGCTCGACGTCCCGCCGGCCCCACCCGTGCACCGATGATGCGGGTCGAGGACGATACCGACACACCGCCCACCGGTCAGATCATGACCCGCGGCGCCGGGGCGGTGGTGTTCTCCCAGCTGCTGCTGCGCACCGCCTCCGCCGCCGGCGCCCTCGTCGTCGGAAGCTACTTCGTGGAGCTCGCCCGCCAGGGAGTACCGGTCGGGTCACTGCTGCTCGGCGTTCTGGCCGGGCTGGGCTTTCTCGCCGAGCTCGTGATCGCACCCCTCGCGGGCGCAGCCAGCGACAGGCGGGGCCGCAGAGCCCTCCTCGTCCTCGCCCCCGTGCTCGCCGCCGCCGGGGTCCTCCTCACACCGGGCGCGTCACTGGCTTCGGCGACGCCGCCGCTCCTTCTTGTCGGCGCGGTCATCGGCGTCGCGCGCCTGATCGACGGAGCCGGAGCCGGGATCGCCGCTCCCGCTACGCTCGGACTGCTCGCCGACGCCACCGACGGCGACCGTGTCCGCAGGGGCCGACTCACCAGCATGTATGAGCTGGCGTCCTCGGGCGGGATCGCGCTCGGTGCGGTGATCGGCCCCCTGCTCTACGCGGCCGCCGGACTATGGGCGTTCGCGCTGCTGGCGGTCCTCTACCTGCTGGCCGGCCTGGTCGTCCTCGTGGTCGTCCCGAAGGACGCCGCCCGCATCCCGTCCCCTCGGCGGAACTCCCACCGATTCCGCCTGCGGGCGCTCGCCGGGCCACGACTGCTGTCCTTCCTTCCGGCATGGATCGCCGTCAACGCGATCCTCGGCACCTGGGTGACATCGCAGATCACCTTCGTCCTGGCCGGTGACCGCACGCTGCCCGGCCAACGTTTCCCCGGGTCCTTCGCCGACAATCCGGCCGCGCTCTCCGCCGTTCTCGGCATCTACGTCCTGGTCTTCAGCCTCTGCATCGTCGTCTGGTCGTTCTTCATCGGCCGGCTCCGGCCGCTCCCGACCATGATCGCCACCGTCAGCGGCGCGGTCATCGCCTCTGCCGGTCTCCTCCTCGCCAATCATGGGATGTCGCCGGCCGCAGCGGCTCCCATCATCATCGCGGGCATCTTCCTGGAATCCGGCTTCACGCCCGCCGCACTCACGCACCTCGCCGACATCTCCACCGAGCACGCCGAGGAGCGTGGACTGATCATGGGCGCGTACTCCGTCGCACTGGGGATCGGCTACCTCGCCGGGAATGTCCTGGGCGGTGTCTTCGCCACTTGGCTCGCCTTCGACGGCCTCGCCCTGCTGACTATCCTCTTCGCGGTGTTCGCGATCGGCTCCGTCCTCGTCGCGATGCGGGTTGAGAAGCGCGTTTCTCCCGGCAGACTTTCCACGGCGACAGAGTGACCCGCAGGTGTTCGTGGTGGCCGGCCCCGGCCGCCCCTCCACGAACGTGTCCAGATCACCGTGGCCTCATACAGTCAGGCGCATCAGTCCCCTCGACGAGACCAGGAACGGCCTGTTCACGACGGGATCCATCGGCACCGCCGCCTGGATCGACCGGCATCACAACAGAAGCAGCACCAGAGAACTCTGGACGGCTCGCCGTGTGAGGTAGCGTGGTTTCACCTCTCGAACGGACCCCTGAGCCCGAAACATGTCAGACGAGTGATCGTGACCTCACGACAGGGACGGTGATCGACGATGACATCCTCCGGATCGATCCCGTTGGGAGCGCCGATGATGCACGACGATGCACTGTCCGCCTACGTCCGTGAGCATGCCGAGCGCGCGCGCCGAGGGCTGCTGCGCATCGAGGGCGCCGGTGACGGCGAGCTGGAGCGGGAGCTGACAGTCGAGGTGGTGCACGAGACCCGCACCTCCCTGCGCCGGCTGCGGGCGATTCTGGCCACCTTCCCGGAGTCCTTCGCGCAGCTCGGCATCGTCCCCGCCCAGGCTGACCGCGACCTGCGGTTCGTCGCCCGCACGCTCAGCGAGCTGCGCGACACCGACGTGCTCGGCCAGGGTCTGCTGGAGCAGGTCGAGGCGCTGCCCGCCTCGTGGGTCCTCGGACCGGTCCAGGAGGACCTCGCTGCCGCGCTGGCCCGTCGTCGAGGTGCCGCGGTCGCTCATGTGTCCACGCGCCACGGCAGCGCGCGCTGGCGCGATGCCGCCGACCAGCTCGGGTCGTGGCAGCAGGATCCGCCCCGGCTCTTGGAGCAGGAGCCGCTGCACCTGCTCGAGGGGGCGCGGAGCGAGGTCCGCGCACGGCTCCATGCGGCGGGCGGAGATCCACATGCGCTGCACTCGGCCCGCAAGGCCGCCAAGCGTTGGCGCTATGCCGCGGAGCTGCTGCTGCCCGGGGAGCCGGGCGCGGCAGCGCATCACGAGGCTGCCACGACCGTCCACCTCGTGCTCGGGCAGATGCAGGATGCGGTGGTGGCCATGGATTTTCTGCTCGAGCATGCCGGCATGGGCAGGCGCAGCGGTCACAACGCGTTCACCACGGGGATATTGCACCAGCGTGCGCAGCAGCAGGTCCAGGACATCGCCGCACAGGCGCCGCACCTGCTCTGACCTTCGTCGGTCGGTCAGTCCAGCGTCCGATCGACCGATCTCCTCCCGCTCGCACGCTCGCAGTTCGTCGGTCAGTCCTGCGTCCGATCGACCG
>JAKDNE010000132.1 GCA_030451965.1 Brachybacterium sp.
ACTCTGCTCCCCCACCTTCCCCTGCTCCACCACCTGCCCCACAGGATGCCTCATCACGGCCGGAGGGAGGCCCGGTTCGGGCCATGCGTCCCACCGGTCCTCGGAGCAGGGATAGGCGCGTCCTCCCTTCCCGTGTCTTACCCCCGTGATGTGCTGATCCCATGAGCGGTACATCGATGCTTCTGCTGGGAATCGTGCTCGGTGCCGCCCTCGGGGCGGTCCTGACCTGGCTGGTCATGCGCGAGCGCGCCCGAGGCCTCGAGCAGAGTCGACGCGCGGACAGCGACAGCGCCGGGCAGCTGCTGCGCCTGGCCGATGAACGCCACGAACGGGACGTGGCTCGGCGCGATGCCGCCGAGGAGGAGCGCGAGGCCGAGCTGCAGCGCACCCTCGCCCCCATCACCGCCACCCTCTCCCACCTCGAACGGTCGCTGGCCCGCTCGGAAGCCGCGCGGGTGGAGGCCGAAGGGGCGCTGCGCGCGCACCTCGGCCAGCTCGCCCAGCGCGCCCGATCCCTGGAGACCGGCACCAGCGCGCTCACCGCCGCGCTGCGGGCCCCGACCGCCCGCGGCCGCTGGGGCGAGGTGCAGCTGCGCAGCATCGTCGAGGCCGCCGGGATGCTGGAGCACGTCGACTTCTCGGAGCAGTACTCCGGCACCCGGGCCGACGGCGACCACCAGCAACGACCCGACCTCGTCGTGCACCTGTCCGGAGACCGGCACGTGGTGGTCGACGCGAAGGCGCCGATGGACGCCTACCTCGATGCGACCGAGGAGACCGATCCCGAACGCGTCGCCACCCGGCGGAAGGCACACGCGAAGGCGCTGCGCCATCACATCCGCGTCCTGTCCGCGAAGGGCTATTGGAAGGCGCTCGGCGACACCCCGGAGTTCACGGTGCTGTTCGTCCCCAGCGACGGCGTGATCGCGGCGGCGATGGAGACCGATCCCGGGCTGCTCGAGCACGCCTTCTCCCAGGACATCGTGATCGCCTCCCCGGCAACACTGATGGCCCTGCTGCGCACGGTCGCGCACACCTGGCGCACCGACGCCCTGAATCGGGATGCGCGCGCCGTGCTCGAGACCGGCAGGGAGCTGCACCACCGCCTGGGCACCATGACCGGTCACCTCGCCAAAGTGGGTCGTTCCCTGGACTCCTCCGTCGCCGCCTTCAACGACGCGGTGGGCTCCCTGCAGTCACGGGTGATGGTCACCGCCCGGAAGTTCGAGGACCTCGGAGTGACCGCCACCCCGCTCGAGGACGTCGAGCAGCTCACCCGGCGCGCCCGCACCCTCGACGACGCGGAGATCGCCGACCTCGCCGACGGGGCCGAGGCACGCCCGACGGACCCCCTTCGCGAGGATCGCGCCGGCTGAGCGGACGGGGCACCGACCAGCGGCGAGGCGCGTCCCGGCCGTCCTGGGCTCAGCGACCCCGCTGCACCAGCACGACCGCCCCGATCACCGCCGCGGCCAGGAATATCCCGCCACCCAAGCCTCCGAGCAGCGCCCAGACGAGCGGCGGCAGGGAGAAGCCAGCAGCCTCGCCATCGCCAGGCGGATCCTGGAGCTCGACATCTCCGCCACCATCGGAGGAGGCGCCGCCCCCGTCGGACCCCTCCGGGCCGGTTCCCGGATCCGCCGCACTGCGATCCTCGAGCGCGCCCTGCCCGGTCAGCTCCGGCCCCGGACCGACCTCCCCCACCACATCGAGGTCGATGACGTACGGGATCTCGAACAGCCGCTCGGCGGAGTACTCGGAGGGGACCACCGCGATCTGGAGGTAATAGTCACCGGCGAGGAAAGAGGTGCGCGCCTCAGTGCCGCCGTCCTCGCGGTTGCGGTACTGGATCGGTGCGGCCTGGTTCAGCTGAACAGCGGCACCGGCCTCCGCCGGCGTCGTCACCCCGGAGGTCGAGGTGTCGGTGTACGGAGGGGTCATCGTGTAGACGGAATCTCGCAGCGGGGAGAACATCCGCACCTGCAGGGAGAGTTCCATCCCTTCGGGAGTCTCGAATTCGCCCAGGGACATCGCCGCCCGCACCTGCTGGCCGTACCCAGCCGAGATCCGGAAGAACTGCACCTCGCCGGGGATGATGGTGCCGTGCATCGGAGCATCGGCATCGGGGACGGCGGAGGCGAAGGAGAACGCCGGTGGGATCTGCTCGCCGTCGCTGGGCATCGCCAGCGGGTCCACGGGCCGAGAATACTTGGCCGCCGGGGGCATCCCGTCGAGGTCCACCGTCTCCTCGGCGAAGAACTGGATCTCCACCGGTACGGACTCCTCGAGTGCGGGATCACCGGTGCGCTCCACCTCCAGGACCACGATGCCGTCCGCCTCCTCGCCGAAGCAGCTCAGGGCCTCCGTCCGGCCCATGCGCGGGGTGGCGATGGTCGCGGTGAGCGGGCCCTGCCCGAGGTCGGCCTCTGCCCGGGCCTGGACCTCTCCGATCCGGCAGTCCACTCCCTCCGCGGAGCTGGTGCGCAGCTGCAGCTGGGCGAGCCGGTTGGTCTCCCCGTCGCCACCGGGCAGCACCATGGTCGCCGAGAGGTGGGCGATCTCCCCGGGCGCGATGCGCAGCCGGTAGAAACGGGAGAAGCCCTCTCCATCATCGATCGCCGGACTGCCGTGCTCGAGCACATCGAGATAGGAGCCGGGCACCATGTCCACCGCCTCCTCAGCGGTGGGACCACCGGTGATGGGCTTGCCCTGGGTCGCGTATCCCTGGATGGCACGGGTCATCTTCACCAGCAGCTCATCGCTCAGCGTCTCGGCATCGGTCGCGTCGGCGAAGGTCCCCCCGGTCGCGTCGGCGATGCAGGCCAGCTCGGCCCTGGCCTCCTGGTCTACCTTGAAGCCGATGGTGTGGATGCGCAGCTCGGGATGCTTCTCAGCCAGGTCCTCGGCGATCTCGCACGGGGGCGGTCCGCCGCATTCGTCGATGCCGTCGGAGACCAGCACGATCGAGCGCATCTCGGCCTCGGGCAGCGCCGCGGCCGCCTTCTGCAGCGAGAGCCCGATCGGGGTGTACCCCGAGGGCTCGACTCCGTTGACGGCGCCGATCAGGCCATCACGGTCCAGGCCCGTGGGTTCGACCAGCATCTTCACGTCCTGGCAGGCGGCCTCCCGATCGGCAGCGATCTCGGCGTCGGAGTTGCCGTAGGTCATCAGCCCCACGACGGCGTCCTCCGGGAGCATCGGCACCAGCCCGGTGACGGCCTCCTTAGCGACCTCCATCCGGGTGCGACCGCCCACATCGTCGTCACGCATCGAGCCCGAGGCATCCAGGACCAGCATCGACGGGGCGGTGCGCCCCGTGTTGAAGCCGTCGGCCCGCGCCTGCGGAATGCCCGCCGGGGACAGCAGCGTCAGGCCGCCGAGGACGAGGCCGACGAGCATGATGGCGAGCGGGCGGGACAACGAGCGGCGGGTCACCGGACCCATCATGCCGAATCCGGGACGATATCGTCGGTGGATGCCAGAGATGTCTTCCCGGTCGGGCAGTTGAGATGCCGCCCGTCGGACGGTGTCGGTCGGGCAGTTGAGATGCCGCCCGTCGGACGGTGTCGGTCGGGCTCAGGACTCCGCGGTGGCGGCCTGACCAGTGGGCTTGCGGCGGAGGTCGGTCGCGCCCTGGTTCTTCATCTCCTGGCGCAGCTCACGCGGGAGGGAGAACATGAGGTCCTCGGTGGCGGTGCGCACGGGCTCCACGTCGCCGTAGCCGCGCTCGGCGAGAATGCCCAGGAGCTGCTGGACCAGGACGTCCGGCACCGAGGCACCGGAGGTCACGCCCACGGTCTCGACACCCTCGAACCATTCGTCGCGCAGCTCGGAGATGGAGTCGATGCGGTGGGCGGCCTTGGCGCCGGCCTCCTTGGCGACCTCCATCAGGCGCACGGAGTTCGAGGAGTTCGGCGAGCCGACCACCAGCACCAGATCCGCCTCCGGCGCGATCTTCTTGATCGCGACCTGACGGTTCTGGGTGGCATAGCAGATGTCGTCGCTGGGAGGGGACTGCAGCGTCGGGAAGCGCTCGCGGAGCTTGTCGACCGTCTCCATCGTCTCGTCGACGCTGAGCGTGGTCTGCGAGAGCCACACGACCTTCTCGGGATCGCGGACCGTGACCTTGTCGACGTCGTCCGGGGAGTTGACGACCTGCACGTGATCAGGCGCTTCACCTGCGGTCCCCTCGACCTCCTCGTGGCCCGTGTGTCCCACCAGCAGGATGTCGTAGTCCTGGCGGGCGAAGCGCACCGCCTCCTTGTGGACCTTGGTGACCAGGGGGCAGGTCGCATCGATGGTGCGGAGGTTGCGCTCCTCGGCCATCTCGCGGACCTTCGGAGAGATGCCGTGGGCGGAGAAGATGACCAGCGACCCCTCCGGGATCTCGTCGACCTCCTCGACGAACACGGCGCCCTTCTCCTTGAGCCGGTCCACCACGAATTTGTTGTGGACGATCTCGTGGCGCACGTAGATGGTCTCGTCGTAGTGCTCCAGAGCGCGTTCGACGGCGACCACGGCGCGATCGACTCCCGCGCAGTAGCCGCGCGGCTCGGCAAGAAGGACGGTTCCGATGCTCACAGCCCCATCGTAGGAGCGGAAGCGACCTGGTGAGAGGGCCGTGGGGCAAGACTCACCAACCCTCCACAGGGCGCCCGCATCTACAGCGCGGACCGTCGGCCGTGAGCTGTCGGGAGGTCATGCCAGAGTGGACCCATGACGCAGAACCCTCTCGGCCCGGATGTGGACCCCGCCGCGTCGCCGCGGCCCGCCCCTGCCGCCACCGCTGCGCAGACCACGGCGGAGAACCCCTGGCCCCTGAGGCAGCTGTCGGTGAAGGTCGGGGAGTACGTGGCACGGATGTCGCCGCTGTGGGTCGAGGGCGAGATCGTCCAGCTCAAACGCCGTCCCGGGGCCGGCCTGAGCTTCATGGTCCTGCGGGACGTCGATGTGGACATGTCCTTCTCCGTCCCGATCCGTGAGCACGTGCTGCGCGCCCTGCCGGTCGAACCGGTCGCGGGGGCACGCGTGGTGGTTCATGCGAAGCCGACCTTCTGGACCAAGCGCGGCGACCTCCAGCTCGTCGCCGACGACATCCGCCCGGTGGGCCTCGGCGAGCTGCTGGCCCGGCTCGAGCAGCTCAAGCGAGTGCTCTCGGCCGAGGGGCTGTTCGCCTCCTCCCGCAAGCAACCGCTGCCCTTCCTGCCCCGCGCGGTCGGGCTGATCTGCGGGCGCGAATCTGCCGCGGAGCGCGACGTGGTCGTCAACGCCCGTCGCCGCTGGCCGGCGGTGCAGTTCGAGATCCGCGAGGTCGCGGTGCAGGGCACCAAGGCCGTGCGGGAGGTCTCCGCGGCGCTGCGCGAACTGGACGAGCTCGACCACGTCGACGTCATCATCATCTCCCGCGGCGGCGGCTCCCTCGAGGACCTCCTCCCCTTCTCCGACGAACAGCTCACCCGCCTGGTCGCGGAGGCGAAGACCCCGATCGTCTCCGCGATCGGCCACGAGGTCGACACCCCGCTGATCGATCTCGCCGCGGATGTGCGCGCGTCCACCCCCACCGACGCCGCCAAGCGCGTGGTTCCCGACATCGTTGCCGAGGTCGAGCAGCTGGAGCTGGGCCGCACCCGGCTGCGGGCCGCCGTCCGGGCCCGGATCGAGCGGGAGCAGTCGGCGCTGGACGCCATGCGCTCCCGACCCGTGCTGGAGAACCCCTCCACGATCCTCGCCGGTCGTGCCGACGAGATCCGTTCGCGGATCGCTCTTGCCCGTACTCTGATCGGCTCCCGGTTGGACCGGGCGGCCGACGAGGTCGACCACCTGGGTCGGCAGGTGCGTGCGCTCAGCCCGCTGGCAACCCTCGAACGCGGCTATGCCGTGGTCCAGGACGCGGACGGCACGATCATCCGCTCTCCCGACCATCCGGATATCGGCCAGCCGCTCTCGGTACGGGTGGCCGGGGGACGCTTCGGGGTGGAGCGCACCGAGTCCGACCCGTACACCCCACCTGCGCAGTCCCCTGATCCCGAACAGCCGCGACAGCCCGCGGAGCCCGATCCCATCGAGGAGCCCTGATGACCCCGAACAGCACGCCCGAGAACGACCTCGACACCGTCGGGGGCGAAGCCGGCGCCGCACAGTCCGGCCCCGTCACCCCTGCCGAGGGTGCCCAGCCGCTGCCCGCAGACATCGCCGAGCTGTCCTATGAGGCCGCCCGTGACCAGCTCGTCGAGGTGGTGCGGCGCCTGGAATCCGGGCAGGGCGGGCTCGAGGACTCGATCGGCCTGTGGGAGCGCGGGGAGATGCTCGCCCGGCGCTGCCAGCAGTGGCTCGACGGTGCCCGTGAACGGCTCGACGATGCGGTGACCGCGCGCCGTTCCGCGGACACCTCGAACTCCTCGGCGCAGTAGCCCCGGCCGCGCAGTGGTCGCTCGCGACGTATCGGGCCGTCGCAGCGCAGCAGCTGTCCCCGGCGCAGCGTTTCACCCCCGTCGGGTGTCGTCGGCGCTGGGCGCGGCTCAGTCGAGCGAGGTGATCGTGGCACGGGCGAACTGCTCGAGCGCGGCCCGTTCCGCGTCGCCGTGGACTACGAATCCCCAGTCCTCACCCTCACAGGCGATGCCGTGCTCGGTCGCTCCCTGCTCTCCGCCGCGCAGCAGGCTGCACCTGGCGCCCTCGAGCTCGAATTCCTCCTCGACGGTGTTTCCCGAGATCGCGGAGGAGAGCATCGGGGCCCCGAGCTCGGACTCCTCGAACAGCGTGATCAGCTCACCGTTCGGCGAGGAGTACTCGAGGGTCCATCGCGGATTCGGGCCGGCGGTGTACCGGGCGGAGCGCTCGGTCCATCCCTCGTCCACGGCGGGTACCGCCACGGGGAACGGAGCGACCCCACCGGCGCGCTCCGCGCTCGCGGCGATGTCCAGTTCCGAGTTCGCCAGCGGTTCCCGTTCGGGCTCGCTGCCCACACCGAAGAAGGCGATGCCGACGACGACCACCACCGCCATCGTCAGGACCAGCGCCCACACCATGTTGCGCAGGATCGTGTTCTTCTTCGACGGCAGCTCGTACGCGGACTTCGGCTGCGGCGCGGGCTCGTCAGGCTGCGGGACGGGCTCGTCGAACGGCACGGCCGGCGCCCGCTCCGGCGCCTCAGGGGTCTCGTGGTCGGCATCAGGCATGCGTCCATTGTCCCCGCACATGCCCGGTGGCGCTCCCAGCCGACCCCTGCGGACCGCGTCGACCGCGCCACAGCTCGCCGCCACCGGCCCGGTCCGGCTCGCCGCGCACTCCTCGACCGCGGCGCCCCCGTTCGCCCCCTCCGCAGAAACCTGCGATGATCAAGCGGTGACTGCGACATTCCTCATCGTCGGAGAAGCTCTCACGGACATCGTCGTCGACGTTGACGGCGCGCGCCGAGAGCACCCCGGCGGCTCCCCCATGAACGTGGCCGTAGCGCTCAGCCGCCTCGGTCACGATGCCCATCTGCTCACCCGTATCGGTGACGACGCCCGCGGAGATGCCATCCGCGAGCACCTGAAGGACTCCGGCGTCCACCTCACCCCGGGGAGCTCCGTGGCGGCGCCGACGTCGACCGCGCTCGCCCGGCTCGATGTGAACGGCGCGGCGACCTACGAGTTCGATCTGGTCTGGGATCCGCAGCCCATCGGTCTGCCCGGGAACGTCGAGGCCGTGCACACCTCATCGATCGCCGCCGTGATGGAGCCCGGCGCCCGGACCGTGCTCGACGTCCTGCGCCGGCACCGGGAGACCGCCACCATCAGCTACGACCCCAATGCCCGCCCCACCCTGATGGGCGCCCCGGAGTCCGTGCGTACGCAGGTGGAGGCGAGCATCGCGCTCAGCGACGTGGTGAAGGCCTCCGATGAGGACGTGGCCTGGCTGTACGACACCGAAGATGTGGAGGGCGTCGTCGACTCCTGGCGTGAGCTGGGACCGGCGCTGACCGTCCTGACCCGCGGTGACGAGGGCGCCGTGGGCTTCTCCACGAGCGGCCGCGTGCAGGTCTCCCCCGTCATCGTCGACGCGGTCGACACCGTTGGTGCCGGGGACACGTTCTCCGCCGGGATCCTCGACGCGCTGGCAGCGAAGGAGCTGCTGG
>JAKDNE010000133.1 GCA_030451965.1 Brachybacterium sp.
TGCGCGGTGGGGCGACCGTCAGCGGCGTCTCCACAGACCCCTATGGCTACGACGTCGAGCGCGTGGACCCGGGCGCCCCCGCCCGGCTCGGCGGGAACCGGGCTCCGCGCCGGCGCCGCCGTCCCTGGGTGAGGTGGGCGCTGTTCGCACTGTCCTTCCTGATGCTCGCAGCCTCCGCGATCGCGCTGTACTTCTTCGTCATCCTGCCGCTCGGCTTCGGCACCTCGCTGGTGGCGTTCACTGCCGCGCTGGTGCCGGTCGCGATGATCTTCGCCGCGGTGTGGTGGCTGGACCGGTACACCCCGCAGCCACGGATGTCGCTGATCTACGCCTTCGCGTGGGGCGCGATCGGCTCGGTGCTGCTGACGCTCTTCTTCGGCGGGCTCTTCGATGCCTGGATCTCCCCGGCGGAGGAGACCCAGCTGATCGACAGCTTCCTCGGTGCCGTCGTGCAGGCGCCCGTCATCGAGGAGGCGATGAAGTCCGCGGGCCTGATCGGCCTGCTGATCTGGGGCCGACGTTATATCTCCGGACCGCTCGACGGCCTGGTCTACGCGGCGCTGATCGCCGGAGGCTTCGCGTTCACCGAGAACATCCTGTATTTCTCCCAGTCCTTCCACCAGGCTCAGGCCGGCGGCGAGGTCGCCGTCTTCTGGCAGACGTTCTTCCTGCGCGGCATCCTCTCCCCGTTCGCCCACGTCTCCTTCACCGCGCTGTGCGGGCTGGGGCTGGGGATCGCTGCCGAGCGGCGCTCGCTGATGCTGTATTTCGGGCTCGGGATCGGGGGCCTCTCGCTGGGCATGGTGCTGCATGCGCTGTGGAACGGGTCCACCTTCTTCCTCCCGGTGGATCCCGAGGCGCCGTTGGCCGGCTTCCTGCGCTACTACGCGAGCGTCCAGGTGCCGATCTTCCTGCTGCTGGTGGGCATCGTGGTCTTCCTGAGGCTGCGGGAGAAGCGCATCCTGCGCCGGCAGCTCTCGGAGTACGGCCGGGCCGGCTGGTTCTCCCCGGACGAGGTGGAGATGCTGATCTCGATGCGCAGGCGCCGGCGGGCCGAGGCCTGGGCTGCACGCCACGGTGCCGTGTCCCGGATGGGCATGCGCCACCTGATCCGTGCCGCGGTCGCGCTGGGGATGGAGCGGCACAGCGTCCTGTTCGGACGGACGACCGCGAAGACCCGCGCCCGTGAGCGTGAGCTGCTCGAGGAGATCACCGCCGACCGCCGTCTGCTCGGTGCGCTCACAGCGCCCGTCGTGCGCGGCTGAGCGAGGCCTCGCAGCTCGCCCCGGGCACCCGTCGAGCAAGCCCTCTCAGGATGCGCTGCGACCTGGCCCTAGAATGGAGCGGCAATCCGCCGCCGGACGGCGGCAGAGTCGGGAGGAGAGAGATGGCAGGGCATTCCAAGTGGGCGACCACGAAGCACAAGAAGGCCGTCATCGACGCCAGGCGAGGCAAGCTGTTCGCCAAGCTGGTCAAGAACATCGAGGTCGCAGCCCGCATGGGTGGTCCTGACCCTGTCGGCAACCCCACCCTCTTCGACGCCATCCAGAAGGCGAAGAAGACCTCCGTCCCCAACGACAACATCGAGCGCGCCGTCAAGCGCGGCGGCGGCCTCGACGGCGAGGGCGTCGACTACGAGACGCTGATGTACGAGGGGTATGCCCCCGGCGGCGTCGCCGTGCTGGTCGAGTGCCTCACCGACAACAAGAACCGTGCAGTCTCCGAGGTGCGCCTGGCCTTCAACCGGGGCGGCGGCAACATGGCCGACTCCGGCTCGGTGTCCTACCTCTTCGAGCGCAAGGGCGTCGTGGCGGTCCCCAAGGGCGAGCACAGCGAGGACGACCTGCTCGAGGTGGTGCTCGACTCCGGCGCTGAAGAGATCAACGACGAGGGCGAGACCTTCGAGATCATCTCCGAGGCCACCGACGTGGTCGCCGTGCGCACCGCACTGCAGGAGGCGGACATCGACTACGACAGCGCCGAGGCGCAGTTCGTCCCCACCATGCGCACCCCCGTGGATCTCGACGACGCCCAGAAGGCCCTGCGCCTGATCGAATCCCTCGAGGACAGCGACGACGTGCAGAACGTCTACTCCAACCTCGACATCTCCGAGGACGTCGCTGCACAGCTCGCGGACGCGGAATGATCCTCTCGGGCGGTGCGGCTGCCATAGGCGGCTCCGCCCCGCCCGAGCCGTGCAGGTGCAGGAGCAGACGATGACGACCATGCGAGTGCTCGGGGTCGATCCCGGTCTGACCCGATGCGGCATCGGCGTGGTCGACGCCCTCGGCGGAAGACGGGCCCGGCTGGTCCACGCCGGCGTGATCCGCTCCGAGAGCGAGGCGCCGCTGGACCAGCGGCTGCTCACCATTGCGCGGGGGCTGCGCGCCGCACTCGAGGAGTTCGGTCCCGATGCGGTCGCGGTCGAGCGCGTCTTCAGCCAGAACAACATCTCCACGGTGATGGGCACCGCCCAGGTCTCCGGCATCGCCCTGCTCGAAGCGGCGGAGCGCGGCATCCCGACCGCTCTCCACACCCCTTCCGAGGTGAAGGCCGCAGTGACCGGGAGCGGCCGGGCCGACAAGAAGCAGATCCAGGCCATGCTGATCCGGCTGCTGGGCCTGGACGCCGCCCCACAGCCGGCCGACGCCTCCGACGCGGTGGCGATCGCACTGACCCAGCTGTGGCGCGGTCCGGGCCCGGTCGCCCTGGACGCCACCGGTGCCGCCCGCACCAGCGCCCAGGCCGTCTGGGCCCGTGCCGAGCGCGAGGCGCGACGCGCCCGAGAACGCTCCACCTCCCGGCACTGATCGAACAGGTGTTCTAGGCTGGTCCGGTGATCGCAACCCTGACCGGGCGGGTCGCCCGCATCGACCTCGACTCCCTCGTGCTCGAGGTGGGAGGCATCGGCTACCTCGTCCGCACCACCCCGCAGGCGCTCGGCGCCACCCGTCACGGGGCCGACCTCACCCTCCACACCGAGCTGGTGGTCCGCGAGGACTCGTTGACCCTCTACGGGTTCCCGCATGCCGAGGAAGCCGATACCTTCCGCATCGTCCAGTCGGTCTCCGGGATCGGACCCCGCACCGCCCTCGCCGTGCTCGCGGTCCTGGATCCCGAGGAGCTGCGCCGTGCGGTCGCCGAGGAGGACACCAAGACCATCACCCGCACTCCCGGCATCGGCCCGAAGGTCGCCGGACGGATGCTGCTCGAGCTCGGCGGGAAGCTGCCCGCCCCGTCCACCCCTGTCACCGGTACCGCCCAGGCGGCGGCCGCGGTCCCCGGCGGTCCCGACGTCGACGTGGTCGAGGCGCTGGTGGGTCTCGGCTGGGCCGAGAAGGCCGCCCTGGGGGCGGTCGAATCGGTGCGGGCCGACGGCGGTGAGGATCTCGACGCCGCCGAGCTCCTCCGTCGCTCGCTGCGCGGCCTTGGAGGGCATCGATGACGGACGCCGAGGAGCCCTCGCTCACCAGCGCCGAGGCGGTGCCGCCGGAGCGGACGGTCGAGGCGGTGCTCCGCCCGCGCCGCCTCGACGAGTTCGTCGGTCAGCAGGTGGTGCGCGACCAGTTGTCCCTGGTCCTGGACGCCGCCTCGGCTCGGGGGCGCACCCCCGAGCACGTGCTCATGTCCGGCCCGCCCGGGCTCGGCAAGACCACGCTGGCGATGATCATCGCCGCCGAGCTGACCGCCCCCTTGCGGATCACCTCGGGGCCGGCGATCCAGCACGCCGGGGACCTCGCCGCGATCCTCTCCTCGCTCGACGAGGGCGAGGTCCTGTTCATCGACGAGATCCATCGCCTGGCGCGTCCCGCCGAGGAGATGCTCTACATCGCCATGGAGGACTTCCGGGTCGATGTCGTCGTGGGCAAGGGGGTCGGTGCCACTTCGATCCCGCTGGACCTGCCGCCGTTCACCGTGGTCGGCGCGACCACCCGGGCAGGTCTGCTGCCTGCTCCGCTGCGGGACCGCTTCGGCTTCATCGGTCATCTCGATTTCTACTCCCCGGAGGAGCTGAGAGAGGTCGTCCGCCGCTCTGCGGACAGGCTGGAGGTCCCGCTGGAGGAGGCGGCGTCGGTCGAGATCGCCTCACGCTCCCGCGGCACACCGCGTATCGCCAACCGGCTGCTGCGCAGGGTGCGGGACTGGGCCCAGGTGCGGGGGAGCGGTCGGCTCGACCTGGCCGCAGCGAAGGAGGCCCTGCGCGTCTACGAGGTCGACGAGCGAGGGCTGGACCGCCTGGACCGGGCGGTGCTGTCCGCGCTGTGCGGACGCTTCTCCGGAGGACCGGTGGGACTGTCGACCCTGGCCGTCGCGGTGGGCGAGGAGATCGAGACGGTCGAGACCATGATCGAGCCCTACCTGGTGCGCGAGGGCTTCCTGCTGCGCACCCCACGGGGTCGCGCGGCCGCGCCGGCGGCCTGGACCCACCTGGGGCTTGCAGCACCGGAGGGACCTGAGGGCGTCGCGCCGATGCTCGGCCGCTTCTGAGCCGGACCCGGATCGCTCCCGGGACGGTCCCCGACCAGGGTCCGACCGGTCGGCGGTCGCGCTCCCGGACTCGTTCCGATACCGCGCAGTTCTCGTACGTTTCCTCACGCCGACCCTGGGTGGTCGGTGCGGGTTCGACGGGTACAGTGGGGCGGTCAGTCGCCCGCGGCGGCCCCGTATCGTGCAGCAGCACCGTGCGTGCGCCGTCCGCCGAAAGGAACTCCGTGGAATCTCTCCTCCCCCTCCTGCTCATCTTCGCCGTGATGATGCTGCCCCTGCTGTGGATGTCGAGCCGTCAGAAGAAGGCTCAGCAGAAGCAGCTCGAGCGTGTGCGCCAGCTCGGCGTGGGCGACGAGGTGCGCACCCACTCGGGCTTCTTCGGCCTGATCGTGGAGGCCTACGACGACGTCGTGGTCCTCGAGAGCGAGGACGGCTCTCAGAGCAAATGGGCTCGCCAGTCGATCGCCCAGCAGGTGAACGAGGAGGAGCTGACGGCGGACGAGGTCGAGGCCGACGAGGAGGAGACCTCCTCGCAGGACAGCATCCCCGGAGTCACCGTCTCCGACGACGCCGCCCATGACGAGGAAGTCCGGCGCGACCGCGACTGACCTCCCGGGTCGCCGCCCCGCCGCGATCGTCCGCGGTCGTGGCCACCAGCTCCGATCATCCGCCGTCCTGAGGAATTTCGCATCATGCCCGCACGTCGCATCGCCCTGGCGGCTCTTGCGGTGCTGATCCTGCTGCTGGGCGGCGGGGTCGGTGCCGGTATCTGGAAGGGTGGCTGGGAGCCGGCCCCCAAGCTCGCCCTGGACCTCGAGGGCGGGACCCAGATCATCCTGCAGGCACAGTCCCGTGACGGCTCCGAGATCGACGCCGATGCCATGGAGCAGGCGCGCCAGATCATGAGCCAGCGCGTCAACGCCATGGGGGTGTCGGAGACCGAGATCACCGTCCAGGGCGGGACCAACATCATCATCGACGTCCCTGGTCAGCTGGACCAGGAGACCTCCGAGGCCATCCGGCAGACGGCCGCCATGTCCTTCCGGCCGGTCCTCGGCGTCGTCGCCCCGGAGGGTGTGGACGAGGCGACGCCCTCCGACGGCGGGGGGAGCTCCGACGGCGGCGGCGAGGCCTCCGACGGTGGCGGAGCGGGCACGGAGGAGACCTCCGAGGCGCCGGCGGACCCTTCCCAGCATCTGTTCGACGGGCTGCCCGGCACGGACTCCTCGATGGCCCCGCCCCCGGCTGCGGCGGACGGCGATCTGCCCTACCCGGCCTGGTCGTTGGACTGGCTCACCCCCGAGCTCCAGACCGAGCTGATGACGGCGGACTGCGTGGACCCCGGCGCCCAGCAGGAGAAGGTCACCGCAGCCCCCGCTGACGAGCCGGTGGTCGCCTGCGACCCGAATGGCACCGCGAAGTACCTCCTGGGCCCCGAGGTCGTCGCCGGCTCCGCGATCGAGAACTCCGGCGTCGCCTCCGACCTCACGCCGACCGGCCAGGCCACCGGCTACTACGTCGTGAACATGAGCTTCTCCGAGGAGGGCTCCCAGGGCTTCGCCGACCTGACCACGGCGCTCTTCAACGGGCAGGGAGCCACCGACGCCTTCGGCATCGTCCTGGACGGTCTGGTGATCTCCGCCCCGCAGGTGCAGGAGCCCTCCACCGGCGGCGAGGCCTCGATCACCGGCAACTTCTCCCAGGACGAGGCGAGCCAGCTCGCCGACCAGCTGCGCTTCGGTGCGCTGCCGCTCGAGTTCGAGGTGGCCTCGGAGCAGCAGGTCTCGGCGACCCTGGGCGCCGACCAGCTCGAGATGGGTCTGATCGCCGGTCTCATCGGCCTGGCACTGGTGGTGCTCTACGCCTTCGCCCAGTACCGCCTGCTCGCGATGGTGACCACGTCGAGCCTGCTGATCATGGGCCTGCTCACCTACGGGACCCTCACCACGCTCTCGAACATCCCGGAGATCGGCTACCGGCTCTCGTTGGCAGGTGTGGTGGGGCTGATCGTGGCGATCGCCTTCACCGCCGACTCGTTCATCGTCTACTTCGAGCGGGTCCGGGACGAGATCCGTGAGGGGCGCGGGATCGTCGCGGCCGTCGACCACGGCTGGGATCGCGCCAAGCGCACCATCCTCGCCTCCGACGCCGTCAACCTCCTCGCCGCGGTCGTGCTGTACGTGTTGTCCACGGGAGGGGTCCGCGGCTTCGCCTTCGTGCTCGGCCTCACCACCGTGTTCGACCTGCTGATCGTCTTCCTCTTCACCCACCCGCTGCTGCAGACGCTGGTGCGGAGCCACTTCTTCGGCAAGGGACACCCGTTCAGCGGCCTGGACCCGGCACGCCTGGGACGTCAGGTTCCCGCCTACGCAGGGCGCGGACGGGTGCGTCCGGTCGCGGAGCGAAGTGCGCGCGGCACCGCCACCGGGGAGGGCGAGCCCCGCGAGCCGATCGCCGTGCGGCGCGCCCGCCTGGACCGCGAGGCCGCGGAGCGCGCGGCGGCCGCGGAGGACACCCCAGGGAAGGACACGGTCCAGCCCAGCACCTCGACCGACAGCCCATCCGAGGACACCGAGGAGCAGAGCCGATGACCGCGACCTTCGCCCGCTTCGGCAATGATCTGCACGGCGGTCGCCGCACCGTCCCGATCATCACCCGACGCCGCACCTGGTACCTGTTCAGTCTCGCCCTCATCGTGCTTCTGGCGGTGTTCTCCGTGGTGCGGGGCCCGAACTTCGGCATCGAGTTCACCGGCGGTTCCGAGTTCCAGGTCGCAGGGGTCGCAGACACGGAGCAGACCTCGGCCCGCGACGTCGTCCGCGACCACCTGCCGGAGAATGAACCGCGGATCACGGTGCTGGGCAGGGACACCATGCGGGTCCAGACCGAGCAGCTGGACCCGAGCGAGACGGCGGTCGTCGCCGAGGATCTCGCGACCGCCTACGGGGTCTCGTCCGATGCCGTCTCGAGCTCCTTCATCGGACCGGTGTGGAGCGGTGACGTCACCCAGAAGATGCTGCGCGGCGTGATCGTGTTCCTGGCGCTGGTCGCCGGGATGATGGCGCTGTACTTCCGCAACCTCAAGTCATCCCTGGCCTCGATGGGCGCCCTGTCCCACGACATGCTGATCACGGTGGGCGTGTACCTGGTGGTCGGCTTCGAGATCACCCCGGGCACCGTGATCGGCTTCCTGACCGTGATGGGGTACTCGCTCTACGACACCATCGTGGTCTTCGACAAGGTGCGCGAGAACACCGCCGGCCTGGTCCGGCAGGACCGCACCACCTACGCCGAGCAGGTGCAGCGGGCCGCGAACCAGACACTGGTGCGCTCCATCAACACCTCGGTGGTGGCGCTGCTGCCCGTGAGCTCGATCCTGTTCATCGGCGCCTTCCTGCTCGGCGCCGGTACGCTCAAGGACATCTCCCTGGCCCTGTTCATCGGCATCATCGCCGGCACCTACTCGTCGATCTTCCTGGCCCCGGGCTTCCTCGTGGACCTGCGTCGCGGCGAGCCGGAGATCTCCGCGCACACCGCGGAGGTGCTGCGGACGCGGAGCGATGAGGGCCTCCAGCAGGCCGCCGACCGCGACGGCGAGGATCCCTCGAGGATCGCGTCGCTGGAG
>JAKDNE010000134.1 GCA_030451965.1 Brachybacterium sp.
CGCCCTCGCGCACCACCAGCGGGGTCCGGGCGAGCTCCTGGGGGGTCAGCGGCTCGGTGCGCTGCGCCCAGGGGTGGGTGGGCGCGACGACCACGACCAGCTCGTCCTGCCGTAAAGTCATCGCGTTCACGCCGCGGGGCACGTGCGGGGTCTCCACGAAGCCGAGCTGCAGGTGACCGTCATGGATGCCGGTGAGCACCTGGGTGGAGTTGAGCACCTCGAGGTCCACCCGGACCCGGGCGCTGGTGCGTCGCAGCTCGGTCAGCCAGGCCGGCATCAGATGTTCGGCGATGGTCATGCTCACGCCGACGCGGAGCTCCCGGGCATCCGCGTCGCGGCTGTGCCGCAGCCAGGCGGAGAACTCCTCAGCGGCGTCGAGGAGCTCGCGGGCGTGGGCGGCGTAGAGCAGTCCGGCCGAGGTGGGGCGGGAGCCGCGAGGGTCGCGATCCAGCAGCGCGGTGCCGGCCTGCACCTCGAGCTGGGCGATCATGCGGCTGGCATTGGGCTGATGGATGCCGAGCCGGCGAGCACCCGCCCCGAGGCCACCCTCGTCGACGACGGCGACGAACAGTGAGAGGGCCTGCAGGTTCGGAAGAGCCTTAGTCATATCAGAATCATATGCCCTGATCGCGAGCTGCCCTCTACCGGGTCCGCACGCCGGGTGGAACCGTAGAGTTCATGCCCCTCGCCCTCGCCTCCCCTCGCCCGCTCCTGCGACCGTCCGCCTGGCCCGGGGTTTTGCTGACCCTTGCGGTGGCGGTCATCTCGATCCTGCTGTCCCAGGTGCTGCCGGGCGTGAGCGCACTGATCATCGCGATCGTGGCCGGGATCGTGGTCGCGAACCTCGCCTCGCTGCCGCTCAGCCTCGCCCCCGGGCTGTCGTTCGCCGCGAAGAAGTTCCTGCGGGCCGGGATCGTGCTGCTGGGACTGCAGGTGGCGCTCGGAGACCTGCTCGCCCTCGGGGCCCCGATGCTCGCCGTGGTGGTGGCCGTGGTGGGCGGCGGGGTCCTCGGCACCCTCGCGATCGGCCGTGCGCTCGGCGTCGATAAGGGGCTGACACTCCTGGTGGCCTGCGGCTTCTCGATCTGCGGGGCGGCGGCGGTGGCGGCTGCGGCCGGTGTCACCGACCCCGATGAGGAGCACGAGGAGCGCACGATCACCGCGATCGCCCTGGTGGTGCTGTGCGGCACGCTGATGATCGCCGCGGTGCCCGCCGTCGCCGCGGCGCTGCAGCTCGACCCCGAGACCGCCGGCCTCTGGGCCGGCGCGTCGATCCACGAGGTCGCGCAGGTGGTGGCCGCCGGCGGGGCCGTCGGCGGCGGTGCGGCCCTGACCGTCGCGGTGATCGTGAAGCTCGCCCGGGTGCTGATGCTCGCACCGGTGATGGCGGTGATCGGACTTCAGCAGCGGCACGCTGGGGCGAGCGAGGGGAAGCGCCCGCCGCTGGTGCCCCTGTTCGTGCTCGGCTTCCTGGCGATGGTGCTGCTGCGCTCCGTGGTCCCGCTGCCCGCGGGCGTGCTCGACCTGGGAAACCTGTTCCAGACCGGCCTGCTGGCGGCGGCGATGTTCGCGCTGGGGACCGGCGTCAAGCTGCGCTCTCTGTTCCAGGTGGGTGTGCGCCCGCTCGCCCTGGCGGCGCTGTCCACGCTGCTGGTCGCCGCCCTCGCCCTGGGTGGAGTGCTGCTCGCAACCTGACCACTACGGGCCGCATCTGCGGTGTTACAGTGACTTTCATGACGCATTTGCGAGTACGGGACGCTGCTGGGTTCCTCGGGGTCAGTGAGGACACCGTGCGGCGCTGGATCGACAAGGGGAGCCTCTCGGCGAGCACCGATACCGCGGGGCGGAAGGTGCTCGAGGGCACCGAGGTCGCGCGCCTGGCCCGTGAACTCGCGGTCACGCCGGAACTGCACGGCACCACCGCGAGCTCCGCTCGGAACCGCTTCGTGGGGCTGGTGACGAACGTCGTGATGGACACGGTGATGGCGCAGGTCGAGCTGCAGTGCGGTCCCTTCCGCGTCGTCTCCCTGATGAGCAGCGAGGCCGCCCGCGAGCTGGGCCTCGCACCCGGCAAGGTCGCCAGCGCCGTCGTGAAGGCCACCCATGTGACGGTCGAAGCGGAACCCGACAGCGCTCCCGAAGGGGATCGAGCATGAGTCGCCTCGCCCGGTCCTTCTCGGCTGCGGCAGTGGTCATGCTGCTGGCCGGCGGCTGCGGAGGCCCCGACGACAGCACCAGCGGAGCCGAGGACACCGTCTCCCTGCAGGTCCATGCCGCGGCCTCCCTGCAGGAACCGTTCGAGGAGCTCGGCGAGGCGTTCGCTGCCGAGCACGACGGGGTCGACGTCCAGTTCAACTTCGCCGGCTCCTCCACCCTGGTGCAGCAGATCCAGCAGGGCGCCCCGGCGGACGTCTTCGCCTCCGCGAACCCCGAGAACATGGACAAGCTCGTCGAGGCCGGGCTGCAGGGCTCCGAACCGGTGGACTTCACTTCCAACACGCTCATGATCGCGGTGCCGGCGGGGAACCCCGCAGGGGTGACCGACCTGACCTCGCTCACCGAGGACGGCCTGCACCTCGTCGTCTGCGCCCCCGAGGTGCCCTGCGGCGCGGCCACCGAGACCGTCGAGCAGGCGGCCGGACTCACGTTCTCGCCGGTCAGCGAGGAGCAGTCCGTCACCGATGTGCTGAACAAGGTCACCAGCGGTGAGGCGGACGCCGGACTCGTCTACGTCACCGATGTGGCGAAGGCCGGGAGCGCCGTCGAGGGCATCGAGTTCCCCGAGGCGCAGGAGGCGGTGAACATCTACCCGATCACCACGGTGAAGGATTCTGAGAACGCCGGACTGGCACAGGAATTCGTCGACCTGGTCAGCGGTCCGGCCGGCCAGGAGATCCTCGACGGCTACGGCTTCGTCGGCCGGTGAACACGCTCCCCCGCTGGGTGCTGCTCCCCGCCCTGCTCGGCGGGCTGTTCGTGCTGCTCCCGCTCGCGGCGATGGCGGCGCGCGTGCAGTGGTCCAGCTTCGGCGCACTGATCACCAGCGACGCCTCGCTCTCGGCGCTGCGGCTGAGCGTGCAGACCTCGGGGTCCAGCGCCCTGCTCTGCGTGGCGGTGGGCGTGCCGATGTCCGTGCTCCTGGCCCGTGCGGAGTTCCGCGGACTCTCGCTGCTGCGCTCGCTGGTGCTGCTCCCCCTGGTGCTGCCGCCGGTGGTCGGCGGTATCGCGCTGCTGTACACCTTCGGCCGACAGGGGCTGCTGGGCCGACAGCTGGAGGTGCTGGGCCTCGAGATCGCGTTCTCGACCACCGCGGTGGTGCTCGCCCAGACCTTCGTAGCACTGCCCTTCCTGGTCATCAGCCTCGAGGGGGCGCTGCGGACCGCCGGCACCCGCTACGAAGTCGCCGCCGCCTCGCTCGGAGCCCGGCCCTCCCGCGTGCTGCTCAGGGTGACGCTGCCCCTGGTGCTGCCGGCGCTGCTCTCCGGCACGGTGCTGGCCTTCGCCCGGGCGCTCGGTGAGTTCGGGGCCACGATCACCTTCGCCGGCTCCCTCCAGGGCACGACGCGCACGCTCCCGCTGGAGATCTACCTCCAGCGGGAGAGCGACCCCGATGCCGCCGTGGCGCTGTCCTTCCTGCTGATGATCGTCGCAGTGCTGGTCATCGCCGCAGCCCGGCGGAGGGTGAGCACATGAGCCTGCAGCTGCGGGCCCGGGTCCCCGAGCGCGGAGTCGAACTCGACCTCGCAGTGGCCGGCGGGCAGACCCTCGCGCTGATCGGACCCAACGGCGCAGGCAAGTCCACGGTCCTCTCGCTGGTCGCCGGGACCCTGCGCCCCGCCCGGGGACAGGTGGAGCTCGACGGACAGCTGCTCTTCGGTGAGCGCTCCTGGACACCGCCCCACCACCGCCGGGTGACCACGCTCAGCCAGGACCCGGTGCTGTTCCCCCACCTCACCGCGCGGGGGAACATCATGTTCCCGCTGCGGTCCCAGGGGGTGCCCCGCACACGGGCACGCACGGAGGCCGGGCGGTGGCTGGCGGAGCTCGGGCTGGAGGACCTGGCGGACCGTCGACCCGCGATGCTCTCCGGCGGACAGGCGCAGCGGGTCGCGATCGCCCGCGCCCTGGCGGCGGACCCTCGCCTGCTGCTGCTGGACGAGCCGATGGCCGCGCTCGACATCGACGTGGCAGTGACCCTGCGCGGGCAGCTGCGGCGCTTCCTCGCCGACCGCACCGCGATCATCGTCACCCATGACGTGCTCGATGCCCTCACCCTCGCCGATCACCTCGCTGTGCTCGACGAAGGTCGGGTCATCGAGCAGGGCCCGACGCGGGAGCTGCTGACCCGGCCCCGCACCGCCTTCACCGCCAGCTTCGCCGGGCTCAACCTGGTCACGGGGCGCTGGGAGGCCGGAGCCGTGGTGCTCTCCGACGGGGCACGGCTGCCGGCGCCCGGGCCGCATCCCCCGGGCCAGGAGGTGCATGCCGCTTTCCACCCCTCAGCAGTCCAGCTGGCACGGACGGGCGGAATCCGCCGCACCGTGACCGCACTGCTCCCGCACGGTGACCTGGTCCGGGTGCGCACGGCAGATCTCGCCGCGGACCTGCCGCCGCAGGACATCGCCGAGCTCCGTCTCGAGCCTGGGGCCACGGTGCATCTGGTGGTGCCGCGCGAGGCTGTGACAACCTACGAGCCATGATCGATCTGCGCGTGCTGCACGGCGAGCTGCGCGAGCGGCATGGCCCGCAGGGCTGGTGGTGGCCCGGCGAGGAGCCCTTCGAGATCGCCATCGGCGCCGTGCTGGTCCAGCGCAGCCGCTGGGAGCAGGCCGCTTCCGCGATCTCGGCGCTGCGCGAGGCTGCGCTGCTGGAGGCCGCGCCCCTTGGGGCGGCCGCCGAGGAGAGGGTCCGGGAGCTGGTGCGTGCCGCCGGCTTCCCGCGCACCAAGCCGCGCCGCATCCAGGCGCTCGCGCGCTGGTGGGACGAGCACGCCACGGTGGCCGGGACGCTGAGCGATGAGGCGCTGCGCGGTGAGCTGCTGAGCATCGAGGGCGTCGGTGAGGAGACCGCGGATGTGATCTCGCTGTACTGCTTCGGCCGGCCCGCCTTCCTGTGCGACGAGTACGCCAGACGGCTGCTGCGCGAGCGGGGCGCGGTCGTGCCGGGCAGCTATCGGGCCTTCCGGCAGGCGCTGAGCGACGCGCTCGCTGCAGCGAGCTTCGAGGTGGCCGAGCTCGCCGAGCTGCACGGCCTGATCGTCGAGGAGGGGAAGCGCAAGCGCGGTACCGCTCAGGCGGTCGAGCGCACCGCCAGCTCGGGGCACAGCACGAGCGACTGATCGGTCTCCCGACCCGCGAGCAGGTCCAGCAGCATGGTGGCATCGGCGCCGCGCAGCACCTGGCAGGATCGGCACATGACCCTTCTGGACTCCCGCCTTCCCCTGGTCGCCGCTCCCATGGCGGGCGGCCCCTCCACGCTCGCCCTGGCCAGAGCCGTGTCCTCGGCCGGGGCGTTCCCGTTCCTGGCAGGAGGCAACCAGTCGCCGGAGGCACTGGCCGCCGACATCGGCGAGGCGCGGGGACTCGGAACTGCCTTCGGAGTGAACCTCTTCGTGCTGCCGCCCTGGGAGATCGATGAGGATGCCTTCGCCGCCTACGTAGAGGAGCTGGCCGCAGATGCCGCCGGTCTCGGAGTGACCCTGGACCCCGCACCCCGCGGGGACGACGACCACTTCAGCGCGAAGCTGGCGCTGCTGCGTGAGGCACCGGTGCCGGTGGTCTCGTTCACGTTCGGGCTGCCGCCCGCGACGGCGGTGACCGCGCTGCAGGCAGTGGGGACCACCGTGCTCGTGAGCGTCACCGATCCCGAGGAGGCCCGCGCGGCGGCGGAGCGCGGGGTCGACGCCCTGGTGGTGCAGGGACCGAGCGCCGGCGGGCACAGCGCGACCCATCACCCCTCCCGGACGCCGGACCCGATCCGCACCGAGGAGCTGGTGCGTCAGGTCCGCGCGGCGGTCGACCTCCCGCTGCTGGGTGCCGGCGGGGTGGACGGCCCGGTCGCGGTGCGGCGGATCCTCACCGCCGGAGCGGAGGGAGCGGTGAGCGGCACGATGCTGCTGCGCACCGACGAAGCGGGCACCTCCCCCGCCCATCGCGCCGCCCTCGCGGACCCCACGTTCCGCGAGACGGTGCTGACGCGCGCCTTCACCGGGCGCCCCGCCCGCTCCCTGCGCAACGCCTTCGTGGAACGCCACCATGACACCGCACCGACGGGCTACCCGCAGATCCACCACCTGACCCGCGAGCTGCGCCGGAGGGCCGCGGCGGGGGGCGATCCGCAGCATCTGCACCTATGGGCGGGCACCGGCTGGCGCAGCGCCCCCGAGGGCCCCGCCGGCGAGGTGATCATGCGGCTCGCCGAGGGGGTCTGAGCCGATCCGGACAGCAGAAGGGCCCCACCGTCAGGTGGGGCCCTTCTGACGAGTCACTGTCTCACGGTTTCTCGAGTGGAGCTATGGGGATTCGAACCCCAGACCTCTTCCATGCCATGGAAGCGCGCTACCAACTGCGCCATAGCCCCGTATCGGGTGCCGCCCGCAGGCGACTCGTCGATATTACCTCGATCCCGAAGTCAGAGGAAATCGGGGGCGAGGTTGTGTGACACCAACCTCATCAGGCCGTTCGCCGTCTCACCGGTGATCGGTTCGAGCACCGAGCGATGGCAGTTCTCGAGCCCGGCGAGGCCTCGGAAGCCGTTGGTGTCCAGGCCCAGCAGCGCGGTGATGCCCAGGGTGATCGCGGCGCCGTGGGCGACGACCATCACGGTGCCGCCCACGTGATCGGCGACCAGGGCGCGGCAGGCGGCGGCCACCCGCTCCCCCACCTCGGGGCGGTCCTCGACATCGAGCCCGAGCACCGGGCGGTGCGCGCGCCAGTCCGCATGCTGCTCGGGCCAGCGCATCCGGATCTCCTCGCCGCGGAGCCCTTCCCACTCGCCGAAACCGCGCTCGAGGAAGGCGTCGTCCGTCCTGAGCTCGATATCGGTGCCGCGGCTCATCAGGCGGGCGGTCTCCACTGCGCGCTCCAGCGGAGAGGCGACCAGTACATCCGGCGGGGTCGCGGCGACCACCGGTGCGAGCGACTCGGCCTGCCGGATCCCGGTGGCATTGAGCGGGATGTCGACCTGTCCCTGGAGGCGCCCCTCACGGTTGAACTCCGTCTGACCGTGGCGCACCAGGACGAGACGGGTGCGAGGGCCCCTCACGCCGTGCGGTCCGCTTCGATCTGCAGATCGATGACGGGGGCGTCGCGCCAGAGGCGCTCGAGAGCGTAGAAGACGCGGTCCTCGGCGTGCTGGACGTGCACGACGATGTCGCCGTAGTCCAGCAGCACCCAGCGGGCCTCGCGCTCGCCCTCGCGGCGCAGGGGCTTGCGCTGCCGTTGCGTCAGCAGCGCCTCCTCGATGCCATCGACGATCGCGGCGACCTGCCGTTCGGAGTCGCCGCTGCAGACCAGGAAACCATCAGTGATCACGACCAGCTCGGAGACGTCGAGGCCGATGACCTCCTCCGCGAACTTGTCGGCGGCGGCCTGGCCGGCCACCCGGGCGAGGTCGAGGGATTCTTCGGGAGCGCTCACGCGGCAGGTTCCTCCAGGACGGGATGAATATGGGACAGGTCGAACAGGGTGGACGGCGACGCAGTGGCGGCTGCGTCGGGGCCGAGGACCCCGGTCAGCAGCAGGACGATCAGCACCACCAGGGCGATCGCGATCAGGCCCCACACCAGCCACGGCAGCAGACGCCCGCCGTTGCTCTCGGGGCGGTGGAGCACCTTTCCGTCTAAGCGGGGTGCCGGGCGCGTGTCGGGGGCCTCGGTGACGGACAGCTCGCCGAGCTCGACGCCGTCGTGGGCGCGGCTGATCGTCGCCACGGCCGCCTCCTCAGCGGCGGACCCCGCAGCCGGCGACTCGGCCTCGGCGGTCAGCGCCTCGTCGATCGGCGCCTCCGGCTGCTCGCTGAGCTCGATGATGCGAGCACGGCGGCCGAACTTGCGCAGCGCCGGGACCGGGGCGTCAGCCGTCGGAGCGGCGCCC
>JAKDNE010000135.1 GCA_030451965.1 Brachybacterium sp.
TCGGCCTCATGCGTACCTCCCACCCCATATAGCCGCCAGCTGTACGTGGGAGGACACCGGACGCACAGCCCGCTACCCCCGAGCACCACCGACACCCCGACTCGCAAGGAGACACCTCATGGGATACGACGTCCAGCACTGGATCGACGGCCGCGAAGAGACCGGCAGCGGCTCCTCCCAGCCGATCATGGACCCCGCCACCGGCGCCGAGATCGGCACCCTGCACCTGGGCGACGAGTCCACCGTGGACCGCGCCGTGCAGGTCGCCGCGGCCGCGCAGAAGGAGTGGGCGAACGTCTCGCTCGCCAAGCGCACCCAGATCCTCTACCGCATGCGTGAGCTGATGATCGAGCACACCGACGAGATCGCCGCGGTCATCTCCCGCGAGCACGGCAAGACCGTCGGTGACGCGAAGGGCGAGATCGCCCGCGGCCTGGAGACCCTCGAGTTCGCCACCTCCATCACCCAGGACCTCAAGGGCGGGTTCTCCCAGAACGTCTCCACCGGGATCGACGCCCACACCCTGCGCCAGCCGCTCGGCGTGACCGTCGGGATCACCCCGTTCAACTTCCCGGCGATGGTGCCCTTCTGGATGCACCCGGTCGCGATCGCGACCGGCAACACCTTCATCCTCAAGCCCTCCGAGCGCGACCCGTCGGCCTCGAACATCGTCGCCCGCCTCTACCAGGAAGCGGGCCTGCCCGAGGGCGTCTTCCAGGTGGTCCACGGCGGCAAGACCGTGGTCGACGCGCTGTCCACCCACGAGGCCGTCTCCGCGGTGTCCTTCGTCGGTTCCACCCCGATCGCCAAGCACGTCCACCGCGTCGCCTCCGCGGCCGGCAAGCGGGTCCAGGCCCTCGGCGGTGCGAACAACCACGCCGTGGTGATGCCGGACGCGAACATCGAGTCCGCCGCGTCGCAGGTCGCCTCGGGCGCCTTCGGCTCCGCCGGCGAGCGCTGCATGGCCGTCCCGGTCGCGGTCACCGTGGGCGATGCCCACGAAGCCTTCATGACCGCGATCAAGGCCGAGGCGGACAAGCTCGTGGTGGGCCCCGGCGATGATCCGAGCACCGACATGCCGCCGGTGATCACCCCCGAGGCCCGTGCCCGCGTGATCAGGATGACCGATGAGGCCGAGCAGGCCGGCGCCACCATCGTCGTGGACGGTCGCGGCCTGGTCGTCGCGGGCCACGAGAAGGGCAACTTCGTGGGCCCGACCGTCATCACCGATCTCGCCGCCGACCACCCCACCTACACCGAGGAGGTCTTCGGGCCGGTGCTGGTGGTCATGCACGTGAACAACTTCGACGAGGCGGTCGACCTGGTCAACTCCTCTCCCTTCGGCAACGGCACCGCGATCTTCACCGACTCCGGCCACTATGCGCGCCGCTTCGAGGACGAGATCCAGGTGGGCATGATCGGCATCAACGTGCCGATCCCGACCCCGGTGGGCTACTACTCCTTCGGCGGCTGGAACGACTCGCTGTTCGGTGAGCACCACGCCCACGGCCCCGAGGGCATCAGCTTCTACACCCGCCAGAAGGCCGTCACCACCCGTTGGCCCTCGCAGAACGAGACCGTCGAGAGCTCGATGAGCTTCCCGACCCACGACTGATCACGCCATCCGGCGCCGCGCGTCCCTCGGGGAGGGGCACACCGTCCCGCACCGCGCGTCCCTCGGGGATTGTCAGGATCCGAACCAGTTCCCACCCCGGAATGGTTCGGAACCTGACAATCCTGGTCGTCGGTCGTCGGTCGGCGGCGGCGGTCGGCGGTCGGCGGTCGGCGGTCGGCGGTCGTAGCCGGCGGCCGGCGGCTGAGATCGCGGGCACCGGGCGGTCACGCGGTCGACGACACCTCGCCGAACCGGCGGTAGACCCGCGCTGCGGTCCCACGCGTGACCGCGCGGACGTCGGCCGACGCCCAAGTGCGCACGTGGGCGAGCAGGGGTGCGAAGCCGCTGCCGAGGTCCAGGTGCTGCGGGGCGATCGGCCAATCGGAGCCGATCATCAGCCGCTCCGGGCCGAACAGCGCGAGGGCGAGGTCGGCCGCGGCGGCGAAGTCGCCGTTCCCGCTGGTCGCGAGACCGGAGACCTTCGCGACGACGTTCGGGCAGGCGGCGATCGCCTCGAGCTGCGTCTGCCACCGGGCCATCGCCTCGCGGTCACCGAGCGGCGGTTTGCCGAGATGGTCCAGCACCACGGTGAGGCCGGGATGACGGCGGGCCACGCGCACCACCTGCTCCATGTGCCGCTCGAAGGCATCGGGGACATCGAGCGGGAGCCCGGCCTCGGCGAGCATGTCCAGCGACCGCGCGACCTCGGGCCGGTCCAGGAAGCCCGGATCGGGGTCGTCGTGGACCAGGTGGCGCACGCCGACGAGATGGTCGGTGCGCTGCGGGTCGGCGAGCGCGGCGCGCACGTCGTCCGGGTCCGTCAGCGGCAGCCAGCCGACCACGTCGGCCCGCGTGATCCCGAGCCCGGCGTCGCCCTCGATCGTGCGGGCGGTGCGCTGCAGGTGAGCGGTGTCCTCGGCGGTGTCGTCGGCCTGGACCAGCACCACCCGGGTGACACCGAGCTCCACCAGGGGACCGCGGACGTCGTCGATGCCGACGGTGCGGCGCAGCGGCGCCGGGGCTCCGGCGAGCCAGGCATAGGGGCTCTCGGCGAGGTCCCACAGATGCAGGTGGGCGTCGGTGACCGGCTCAGCGGGCACCATCGGCGCCCTCCGCGCTCCCGGTGATCCCGGCACCCTCCGTGCTCCCGGCGTCCCCGCTGCGCACAGCATCCTCGGTGCGCTGCACGTCCTCCCAGGCCGCAGCCGGGATCTCGACGCCCATCCGCCCGGCGTTGGAGCGGACCTGCTCGGCGGTGCGCATCCCCAGCACCACCGAGCGCACGGCGGGGTGTCGCAGCGGGAACTGGACGGCGAGGTCCGGGAGGGTGACCCCGTGCCGCTCGGCGATATCGGCGAGCTCCCGGGCCCGGGCGATCATCTCGGAGGGCGCCTGGGCGTACTCGTAGGTGGCGTCGTCGGCGACCCGGTGCCGGGCGAGCAGACCGGAGTTGAACACGGAGACCGCGACGATGCCGACGCCGTGGTCCACGCAGGCCGTCAGCAGCTCGTCGGCCGCGTCCTGCTCGAGCAGGGTGTACCGGCCCGAGAGCATGACCAGGTCGATCAGTCCGGTGCGGATCGCACGGGTGAGCACGTCCGCGTCCTTGGAACCGACGCCGACCGCCCGGGCCAGCCCCTCCTCGCGCATCCGGGCCAGCGCCGGCAGCCCCTCGGTGAAGGCCTGCTCCGTGGGCCCCTCCTCCGGATCGTGGGCGAAGAGGATGTCCACCCGGTCCAGGCCCAGGCGTTCGAGGGATTCGGCATGGGAGCGGCGCACCCCGGCCTCGGAGTAGTCCCATTCCCTCACGTGATCGTCCGGCACGGCGAAGGCATTGGCCAGGTCGTCCCCGGTACCGGGGCCGGGCAGCAGCAGGCGTCCCACCTTGGTGGAGACCAGGTACTCCTCGCGGGGATAGCCGGCCAGGCGCTGGCCGAGGCGGCGCTCGCTGGTGCCGATCCCGTAGTGCGGGGCGGTGTCGAAGTAGCGGATCCCGGCATCCCACGCGGCGCGGACCGCACCGTCGGCCTCCTCGTCGGTGGTGGCCCGGTAGAGGTTGCCGAGCTGGGCGGCGCCGAAGCCCAGGGGCGGGAGCTCGAGCGGTGCACCGGCGGGCGCTGCGGCCGACGGGTCGGCGGCGCTCATGCCGTCACCTCGGGTGCCTGCGACGGCAGGGACCACACCGGCCTGATCCCGGAGTCGTCACCGCCGTAGTCGTCGACGACCTCGAGGAACTGGTTGATGTGCTGCTGCCACCGCTGGTTCGCCGGGTCGGCGGCGAGCTGCCGGCGCATCGCCGCGTAGTCCTCCACCTCGGCCAGGTGGAAGATGTCGCGGCCGTCGCGCCAGATCCGCCAGGCATGCACGCCCGCGGCGCGCAACGACGTATCGAGCTCGTCGGGGATGCGGGCGTGCTCGCGGTCGTAGTCCGCCTCGTGGCCCTCGGCGATGCGGGTATGCAGGGCGATCTGTTCCATGCCGGGATCCTCTCAGCGGGTGGCGGACGGTTCCAGGGGTGCACGCTGGGCACCCTCTGCGCCCTGCGGGTTCTGCTCCTCCGCCCAGACGGGACCGTCCGGGAACAGGTGGTCCTGGATCGAGGCGGTGAGCATGCGGGCCCCGTTGCCGGGCTCCTCGGGCGCCATGTAGGCACCGCTGACGATTCGCACCGGCACCTCGAAGTGCTCGTGGAGGTGGTCCACGAACTCGATGCGGCGCCGCTCGTCGTCCCCGGCGATCGCGACCGCGTCCAGGAAGGCCACGTGCTGGACCATCTCGCACAGGCCCACTCCCCCGGCGTGGGGGCACACGGGCACGTCGAACTTGGCGGCGAGCAGCAGGATAGCGAGGTTCTCGTTGATCCCGGCCACCCGGGTAGCGTCGGCCTGGAGCACGTCGATGCCGCCGGCCTGCAGCAGCTGCTTGAACAGCACCCGGTTCGCGCCCTGCTCGCCGGTGGCGATGCGCACGGGCGTGACCGCCTCGCGGATCGCGGCATGGGCGAGGATGTCATCGGGGTAGGTGGGCTCCTCGACCCAGTACGGGTCGTGCGGGGCCAGGGCGCGGATCGCCTCGATCCCCTCGGCGGTGCCCCAGCGCTGGTTCGCGTCGATCGCGATCGGGAAGCCGGGGCCCATCTCCTCGCGGGCGATCCGCATGCGGCGCTCGTCGTCGGCGGCGTCGGCGCCCACCTTGAGCTTGACCATCGAGAAACCGTCCGTGCGGGCCTCGCGCAGCAGCCTGACCAGCTTCTCGTCGCTGTAGCCGAGCCAGCCGGGGGTGGTGGTGTAGGCGGGCACGCCGGTCTCGCGCAGCGCGGCGATCCGCTGCTCCTTGCCCTCGGCGCCGCGGCGCAGGATCTCCAGCGCCTCCTCGCGGGTCAGCGCATCCTCGAGATAGCGCAGGTCCACCAGGTCCAGCAGCTCCTCGGGGCTGAGGGAGGCGAGGGTGAGCCACAGCGGCCGGCCCTCGCGGCGGGCGCGCAGGTCCCACAGGGCGTTGACCGCGGCGCCGATCGCCATGGTCATCACGCCCTTCTCCGGGCCCAGCCAGCGCAGCTGCGAGTCGTAGGTGAGCTCGCGGTAGATCCCGCCGAGGTCGGCGAGGACCTCCTCGACGTCGCGCCCCACCAGGTGCGGCGCGAGCGCCGCGATCGCGGCGCTCTGCACGTCGTTGCCGCGGCCGATGGTGAACACCAGCGCGGTGCCCGCGTCGGCGGCGTCGGTGCGGATGGTGAGGTACGCCGCCGAGTAGTCCGGATCGGGGTTCATCGCATCCGAGCCGTCGAGGCTGCGGCTGGTGGGGAAGCGGACGTCCTGCACGTCCAGGGCGGTGAAGGTGCTCATGGGAGGACTCTCTGCGAGGCGGCCTGGGCCGGGACGAAGGTGGTGCGCTGGGTGCCGAGCTGCTCGATGCCGATCTCGACCACATCCCCGGCCCCGAGGTACGGGAAGCGGCCGGACAGGGCGACGCCCTGCGGGGTGCCGGTGTTGATCACGTCGCCGGGCGAGAGAACCATGTACTGCGAGAGGTGCTGGATGATCCGGGCGACGGTGAAGATCATGTCGGCGGTGGTGGAGTCCTGGCGGGGCTCGCCGTTCACGGCGGACCACAGCCGCAGCGCCTGGGGGTCGACCTCGTCCGCCGGGACCAGGCCAGGACCCAGCGGATTGAAGCCGCGGGAGTTCTTGCCCTTGGACCACTGGCCCCCGGACTCGGCCAGCTGGAAGTCCCGCTCGGAGAGATCGTGGCTGGTCACGTACCCGGCGATCACATCGAGCGCGGCCTGCTCATCGGGCAGGTAGGCGGCCTCCGTGCCGATCACGACCCCGAGCTCGACCTCCCAGTCGACCTTCTGGGCGCCCGGCGGGATCTCGACGTCGTCGTGGGGGCCGACGACGGTGTTGGGGTGCTTGTGGAACAGGATCGGCACCGTGGGCGGCTCCGCGCCGGACTCGGCGGCGTGCTCGGCGTAGTTCTGGCCGATGCACAGCACCGCCATGGGACGCGCGATCGGGGCACCGATGCGCTCCTGCTCGGCGCCCTCCCAGACCGGCAGCTCCCCGGCCGAGAGCGCCTCGCGCACCCGGGAGATCCCTCCTCCGGCGAGGAAGTCCCCGTCGATCTCGGCGGTCAGCGGCTCGAGGCGATAGGTCACCCCCTCGGAGACGACAGCCGGCTTCTCCTGACCCACCGGGCCGAGACGTCGCAGTTCCACGGACACTCCATTCCTCATCGGGCGCGGTTTCCTTCGCCGTCGACGAGCGCCCGGACCTCATCGATCCAGCTATCATCCTATGTCTTGGTGGGCAGAAACAAGCCTGGCCGGCAATCATCCCTGAATCCGCCGGATTCGGCCGGGGTCTGGACGCGCAACGGGTGTGCAGAGTTAGGATGACTGGGCAGATTCGACCGTCCACTCCCGAGGAGCCCCCCGTGTCCCAGACACCCGCCACACCATCGACCACCCCGGACCCGCACGGTGAGTTCTCCGGCCTGCGCGCCCTGGTCACCGGCGGCGGCTCCGGGATCGGCGCCGCCACCGCGACCGCCCTGCTGGGCCGTGGCGCCCAGGTGGCCGTGCTGGACCTGCATCCGGAGGGCGGCCCCGAGGGCGTTCTCGCGCTGCGCTGTGACGTGGCAGACACCGCCAGCGTCGATGCGGCGGTGGCCGAGGCCGCCACGCAGCTCGGCGGCGTGGACATCGTGATCAACAACGCCGGGATCGGCGCGCAGGGTGATGTCACCGGCAACGACGACGCCGAATGGGCACGGGTCCTCGACGTCAACGTCACCTCGGTGGCCCGGGTGATCCGCGCCGCTCTGCCGCATCTGCGCCGCTCCGAGCACGCCGCGATCGTGAACACCGCCTCGATCGCCTCCGCGGTGGGCCTGCCGCAGCGGGTGCTCTACTCGGCCACCAAGGGCGCCGTGCAGTCGATGACCCTGGCCATGGCCGCGGATCTGGTGGGCGAGGGGATCCGGGTCAACGCCGTGCTCCCCGGCACCGCGGACACCCCCTGGATCGGCCGACTGCTGGAGAAGGCCGACGACCCCGCCGCCGAGCGGGCGGCGCTAGAGGCCCGGCAGCCGCACGGGCGGCTGGTCTCCCCCGAGGAGGTCGCCGAGGCCCACTGCTACCTCGCCTCGCCGCGCAACGGCTCCACCGTGGGCGTGCTGCTGTCGATCGACGGCGGCGTCACCGGGGTGCGCACCCGGTCCTGAGGGGTCTCAGCCGCCGTCGCCGCGCAGCACCTCGTACACGATCGAGTCGTCGCGGCGGTCCCAGCCCAGCTCGCTGCCGCGCTGGTAGACCTGCTGGGCCGACGCGGCGAGCGGGACCTCCTGATCGACTTCCTGGGCCGCCTCGGCGACCAGGCCCATGTCCTTGACGAAGATGGTCAGCGCGGAGCGGACGTCGTCGAAGGCGCCGTCGACCATGCGCTGGCCGCGGTCGCCGAACATGAAGGAAGCCGCCGCCCCGGTGCCGAGCACCTCGTGGACCTGCTTCAGGTCCAGGCCCATCGAGTCGGCGAGGGCGAGCGCCTCGCCGGCTGCGGCGATGTGCACGCCGCACAGCAGCTGGTTGACGATCTTGAAGCGCTGACCGTCGCCGGGGCGGGGGCCGACGACCGGGGCGTTCGAGGCCAGGGCGTCGAGCACGGGCCGCACGGCGGCGACGTCCTCCTCGGCCCCTCCCACCATGACCAACAGGTCGCCCTCGGCGGCGCGAGCGGCGCCACCGGAGACCGGGGCGTCGACGAGGTGGGTGGTGATGCCATCCAGCTTCGAGGCGGTCCGCTCGATCGCCGCGGGGCCGACGGTGGACATGATCAGCAGGGTCGTCTCCGCGGTGAGGGCCGGGGCGATGCCGCCCTCGCCGAAGAGGACCGAGTCGAGCTGGTCGGGGGTCGCGACCATGATCGCGACGATGTCCGCGCCCTGGGCGGCGGCGAGGGCGGTCTCGGCAGGGGTGGC
>JAKDNE010000136.1 GCA_030451965.1 Brachybacterium sp.
AGCCTGCGAGGCACCCGACTGGGCTCCCTCTCCATGGAGACCGACGAGGGCGTCCTCGCCGCACCGCGCCAGGAGGCCGTCTACGACTGCCCCAATGGCCACACCATCGTCCTCCCCTTCTCGGTCGAGGCCGACGTCCCGGCGGTCTGGGTGTGTCGTTGCAGCGCCTCCGCGCTGCTGCGTGACCACGAGCGGCCCGAGGCGAAGCCCGGCAAGCCCGTGCGCACCCACTGGGACATGCTGCTGGAGCGTCGCAGCGAGGAGGATCTGCAGGTGCTCCTCGACCAGCGCCTGGAGCTGCTGCGCGCCGGCAAGCTCCACCAGCGTCGGAACCTCTGACCGACCCGCTCACGACAAGCGCCCCCGCTCCCGCCTGATGGCGGAGCGGGGGCGCTGTCGTCTGCCGGGTCTCCTCCGTCGGCGCGGAGGCCGATCAGTCCTGGATCAGCGTGGGCGGGGTGTCGTCCTCATCACGGTCACGCGACCTGTTCTCGAGGATGATCTCGCCGTCGATCACGCCGCTGTCGGCGCGGCGGTAGAGCACGGTGCGTGCACCCGCGGAGCCGCTGCCGAGCCCCATCGCCTTCACGGAGCGGCGCTGGACCGGGGTCAGCAGCAGCACGAGCCCGATGAGATCGGTGAGGATGCCGGGGAAGAAGAAGAACAGTGCCGCCACGAGGGTGAATGCGGGACGCGAGAGGTGGTCCTGGATGTCGCCGCGGCCGCTCACCGCCCGCAGCAGGGAGCGCAGGCGCACGAAGGACTGCTGGCCCGCGGCGACCAGCAGGGCGATGCCGATCACCCAGCCGATCGCGATGGCCAGCACCGACCACCACAGGCTGGTGTTGATCCCGATGAGCACCAGGATCGTGAGCTCGACCAAGCCCAGCACGACGATCAGGACGGGCACGAGCGACCCCCATCGCGAACCGCTGCGCCTCGATGAGGCGCCCGTCGCGGCGGGGCGTGCGGATGCGCCCTGGCTGGAGGGCTGCTGTGCGGCCACGGGGGCTCCCTTCCTGAGGCGTCGGATGCGCCCAGACTAGCCCAGGGCCTTGCGAAGGCCCTGGGTGCGACGTGACAGTCCCCAGGACGTCACCTTCACCAGCGCCTCGCGCAGGATGCGTCCGGACATCTTGCTCGCGCCTGCCGTGCGCTCGTCGAAATCGATCGGGACCTCGGCGATCGCCGCTCCCAGGTCCCGGGCCCGGCGGGTCATGTCGATCTGGAAGCAGTAGCCCTGGGAGGCGATGTCCGCGGCGATCAGCTGCTCGAGCAGCTCGGCGCGGAAGACGCGGTATCCGGCGGTCGCATCGGAGACCCCGAGGCCGAGCAGCGCACGCACGTACAGGTTCGCGCCGCGGGAGAGCAGCAGTCGGTGCAGCGGCCAGTTGTGCACCGCCCCCCGCGGCACCCAGCGGGAGCCGATCGCGAGGTCGGCGCCGCGCCGCACCGCTTCGAGCAGGCGGGGCAGCTGCTCCGGGCGATGAGAGGCATCGGCGTCCATCTCCGCCAGCTGCCGGTAGCCGCGCTCGAGGCCCCAGGCGAAGCCCGCCAGGTAGGCCGGTCCGAGGCCCTGCTTCCCGGCGCGGTGCAGCACGTGCACCGCCGGGTCCTTCGCCGCAACGGACTCCGCCCAGGCGCCGGTCCCGTCGGGCGAGGAGTCGTCGACCACCAGGACGTCGGCCGCGGGCACCGCTGCACGCAGGCGCGCGAGCGTCCCGGGCAGCGCCTCGCGCTCGTCGTAGGTGGGGATCACCACGAGGGTGGGCGGCAGGGCGGCGTTCGACGGATGCACGTCAGTCTCCTCGGCGGCGGCGGGTGGTGGGCGCGAGGGCTCGACGCCCGCTGCCCAGGGCGGTGAGCAGGCCCACGGCGCCCACGGCGCTGAGGCCGATCGCGATCCAGGGGCCGGCGGCGACCGCGGGCGTGATGCCGGTGCGCAGCGGGACGTCGGCCAGCAGCGCCCCCTGCTCCCAGTGATCGACGAAGTCGATCCGTCGGCCGGTGGGGCTGAAGATCGCCGAATGGCCGACCGTGGAGATGTGGACCACGCTGCGCCCGGATGTCACCGCCATGACCTTTGCCTGGGCGAGCTGCTGGATGGCTTCGTCGGAGTCCCCGAACAGGGCGTTGTTGGACTGCACCACGATCACCTCGGCGCCCCCGTCGACCACGTCGTCGACCAGGGAGTCGTAGGCGATCTCGAAGCAGATGAGGATCCCGACCCGGTCCTGGCCCTGCTCCAGGGCGTCGAGGTCCATCACCCCGACCTCCTCGCCGGGGACCATGTCGAGGGAGACCAGATCGACCTTGTCGGAGAGCTGGCTGAACAGACCCCGCAACGGGATGTACTCGCCGAAGGGCACCGGATGACGCTTGGAGTACGCATACGGGGTGGTCTGCTCGGGGGTGAACAGCACCGACTGGTTCAGCCGCTCGTCCTCCCCCACCCGCACCTGGGTGCCGACCAGGATCGGGGCATCAGCCTCCTCGGCGGCGGTGGTGAGCTGCCCGGCCAGCTGTGGGTCCTGCCGGGGGTCCCGGCCCGTGGAGTCCTCCGGCCAGACGATCAGGTCCAGCTCCGTGCCGTTCTGGACGGTCCGTTCCAGCACGTCGTGGGTGACGGCGAGATGGTTGGCGAAGACGTCGTCAGGCATGGTGTACGAGACCGGATCGATCTCGCCCATCGAGCCCTGTACCGCGGCGACCGTCATGGTGGGCCGGTCCACCGGCGCCCGGTTGATCGGATGCGGGACCACGACGGTGACCAGCACTGCCGCGACAGCGATCGCGAACGGCCACACACCCGAGAAACCGGTGAATCCGCGGCGCCGTCGCCCCAGCATGGCGAGGGCCCCGAACAGGAGGAGCTGACCGAGCAGTGCCACGACGAACGCGAGCCCGGCGATGCCGATCCAGGGACTGAGGTGCAGCAGCGGGGAGTCCGCGAGGGCGAAGGCGCTCGCTCCCCACGGCAGCCCTCCCCAGGGGGCGCTGCTGCGCAGGGCCTCGACCGCCACCCAGAGGGCGGAGACGACGATCGCGCTGGAGAAGCACAGTCCGCGGCGCACCATCACGGTGCGGGCCAGCAGGCCGAAGGCCACGATGTACAGCGCCTCGAACACGCCGAGCGCGATCCACGGTGTGGTGCCCGCATACGTGCTGGCCCACTCGGTGAGGGGGACGAAGAGCGCCAGCCCCCACAGCAGCGAGACCAGCCCGGCGAGCCAGAGCGAGCGCACCAGCAGTCCCGCGCCGAGCAGCGCGATCGCGACGGGCAGCAGCATCCAGAGGTCGTAGGGCGGGAAGGCCAGCAGCGCGCAGGCCCCGCCCCCCGCGCCGCACAGCAGAGCGAGCGGCCACGGGGTGGGATCGAACTCGTCGCGGGGCCGGGCCGTGCGCCGCCGGGACCCGGTCGCGGCGGCGGTCGCCGTCACGCCTCCGCCTGCCCGTTCGGATCGGCCCCGGGGCGGCACTGCGTGAGGCGGTCATGGAGGATCCGACCCTCCACCACGGTGCGCAGCACGCGAGGGGTGCCCTGGTCGAGGTCGGGCAGCAGCGGCGTGCGCGAGCGCGGGTCGGTGGACCAGCTGTCCACCCGCTCGGCCCGCGACTGCACGGTCAGGTCCCAGGGCTCCCAGAGCACGAAGGTCGCGGGCAGGCCCGTCTGCAGGCTGCCGGGGTGACGGTTCCCAGCGACCCGCTGACCGCCGCGGGTCGCGGCGAGGAAGGCGGCACGGTCGCTGATCCGCTGCTCCGCCGCACTGGTGCGGGCGGCTGCGCGCACCCAGTCCCAGGGCTCCGCGGCCTCAGCCGCCCCCCCGGATCCGAAGGCGAGCGGCGTCCCTTCGCCGAGCAGGTCCAGATAGTCCGCGGTCTCGGTGACCGGGGCGACGATGCGCACTCCCTCCCGCTGCCCGGTGGGCCCGGGCAGGCGCAGCACGATGCCGCGGGCGGCGGCGGCCACCGCCGTGGCCGGATCCGGGTCGTCGCCGTCCGCGGTGGCGGCGGCATCGACGAACCCGGGGGTGACCAGGCAGCCGGTGGCGTCGACGGCGATCGCGTCCCCATGGAGCAGGCGGCCGGTGTCCTCCGGGCCCGTCCAGGCGATCAGCCCGTCCGCGACCAGCATCGCGGAGGCCTCGGGGTCCTCGGCGCTGTACAGCACGATTCCCGTGTAGAGCATCGGGGGCGCGATCTGGTCCGGGGCGTCGCAGGTGCCGGCGGCGTCGGTGTCGTCGCAGAGGGCGTTCTCGGAAGTGTCGTTCTGGCTCACGGTCCCCAGCCTCTCGCGTTCTCCTGGGAGAAAGCTCATCGGTCGATCTCCTGTGCCACCAGGCCCCGGCGCACGGCACGGATGGACCGTCGGGCGACCGCACCGAGCTCCTCGTCGGCGGTGAGCTGATCGAGCAGGTCGATGACCTGCCGGCAGTGGCGCACGAAGTCCCCGGGCGGCAGGTCGTTCCCCTCGAGCGCTGCGGCCAGATGGGCGCCGCGCGCCCAGCGGTGCACGATCCCGGCGATCGCGGGGTCCGGGGCGGTGGTGGGGGTGATGCCGTGCCGGCTCTCGGCGGACTGCAGCGCGGCGGCCACTCGGGCCGACTCCGCGAGTGCGGTCTCGACCGCTGGATCGGGGATCAGCTCGGGAGCCCGGTCGTCGCGCCGGGTCTCGTGGACCGCGGCGGAGACCACGGCCGCCAGCCCGGCCGGGTCCAGCCCCGCCCAGGCACCGTGCTCGAGGCACTGCGCGATGAGCAGGTCGCGATCGCTGAACAGCCGGCGCAGCCGCAGCCCGCTGGTGGTGGGGTGCAGCTCTTCGCCGTCGCGCGTGAGATAGCCGAGCTCGACCAGCAGATCGGTGAGGCGGTCGAACTGCCGGGCCAGGGAGCTGGTGCGGCCGCGGATGCGCCGCTGGACTCCCTCGAGCTCGCTGCGGGACTTGCGCCAACGGCCCACCCAGCGCAGGTGGGACTCGAGGTCGGGGCAGGCGGCGCAGGGATGGGCGTCCAGCTCGTCGCGCAGTGCGAGCAGCTGCTCGTCCGCAGCGGCGGTCGACGGGCTGCGCGCGGTGCGTCGGCGCACTTCCCGGCGGGCGTCGTCGTCCTGCCCGGCGAGGCGTTGACGCAGGGCGGCGGCGGTGTCCTTGCGCACCTTGCCGCTGCCCAGGGTGTCCTGGCGCGGCAGACGCAGCCGGTCGATGACGGCGGGTGGGGTGGGCACGTCCCCGGGGCGGAGGCTGCGTCGGCGTCCCTCGGTGTCCAGCAGGTCCACCTGCGGCCCGCCGAGCACCGCACGGTCCACCTCCAGCACCACCGCATAGCCGCGACGCTTGCCGCCGGGCAGGGCGATCACCTCGCCGCGGCGGAGCTCGCCGAGCATGTTCCGGGTGCGGTCGCGGTCCCGGTCGGCCCGGGCACGGGAGAGCGTCTTCTCCCGGTCGGTGCTCGCCTCCTGGATCTTCGCGTATTCCAGCAGGTCACCGCGCTCGCAGGTGACCGCCTCGCGGTAGTCCGCGGCCGTGTCCTCCAGCTCGCGGGCGCGGCGGGCGAGGCCCACCACGGAGCGGTCCGCCTGGAACTGGGCGAAGCTGGTCTCGAGGGTCTCGCGGGCGCGGGACAGATCGAAGCGGTCCAGCAGGTTCACAGCCATGTTCGGGGTGGGCCGGAAGGCGGAGCGCAGCGGATAGGTGCGCTTGGAGGCGAGGGACGCCACCGCCGGGGCATCGAAACGCGGACCGGCGAGCACCACCGCATGTCCCTCGGTGTCGATGCCGCGGCGTCCCGCCCTCCCGGTGAGCTGGGTGAACTCCCCGGGAGTGAGGTCCGCGTGGTCGACGCCGTTGAACTTCACCAGCTTCTCGAGCACCACCGAGCGGGCGGGCATGTTGATGCCCAGCGCCAGCGTCTCGGTGGCGAAGACGACCTTGATCAGGCCCCGGGCGAACAGCGCCTCGACGACGGTCTTCAGCAGCGGGAGCATCCCGGCATGGTGAGCGGCGAAGCCGTCGAGGGCGGCCCGTCGGAAGGTGTCCAGCGAGAGCACTTCTTCGTCCTCGACACCGATGTCGGCGAGCTGTGCGTCCAGCACTGCACGGATCTCCCGGCGCTCGGCGTCGTCGGTCAGGCGCAGCCGGGCGCGGGCGCACTGCTGCACCGCTCCGTCGCAGCCGGCGCGGGAGAAGATGAACATGATGGCGGGCAGCAGGTCCGCGTCGTCCAGCAGCTCCACGACATCCGGTCGCCGCGGCGGCCGCAGGGAGCCGCCGTGCCTCTCGTCATGGCGATGCGGTCCGGATCCCGGCCGCTCTCCCCCGCCCCGACCCTTTCGCAGGTGCGGCGGGCGGTGCTGTCCTGACCCGCGCGGGCGATGACGGCCGCCGGTGCCCTTGCGTCCGCGATAGCCCTTGCCCCGGAACCCCCCGGACCGGTCATCGACCGGGAGGGAGAAGGAGGTGATGCGTTCGATCTCGGGATTGACCCGGCGATCCCCGCGCGCTCCGGGGCCCTGGGAGACCACGGCCTCACCGTCGGCGTCGACGAACAGGTCCAGCAGCTCGTCGCCGACCACGACGTGCTGCCACAGCGGCACCGGTCGGGTCTCGGAGACGATGATCTCGGTGCTGCCGCGGACCTCCTGCAGCCAGGCTCCGAACTCCTCGGCGTTGGAGACGGTCGCGGACAGCGAGACCAGCTGCACCGAGTCGTGCAGGTGGATGATGACCTCCTCCCACACCGGGCCGCGCAGCCGATCGGCGAGATAGTGCACCTCGTCCATCACCACGAAGCCCAGCCCGATGAGCAGGTCGGAATCGGCGTACAGCATGTTGCGCAGCACTTCAGTGGTCATGACCACCACGTCGGCGTCGGGCCGGATCGAGGTGTCGCCGGTCAGCAGACCCACCCGTTCCGGGCCCAGCCAGTCCGCCAGTTCACCGAATTTCTGGTTGGACAGGGCCTTGATCGGGGCGGTGTAGAAGACCTTGTGTCCGCGGGCCAGGGCCAGGTGCACGGCGAACTCGCCGACGACGGTCTTGCCGGCGCCGGTGGGAGCGGCGACGAGCACGGAGCTGCCGTCCTCGAGAACGCGCCCGGCCGCGAGCTGGAAATCATCCAGCTCGAAGGGGTAGCGGCCGGTGAATGCGGTCAGTTCGGACGAGGACCGTCCATTCCGCGTCTCGAACTTCCACTGGGCGTAGCGGTCTGCGGGTGAGGTCACTGCATGTCCTTGAGATCGGTGGCGTCAGCGGGGTACGGCTCCGCGAGCAGTCGTACGGCGCCGGGCAGCACCCGGGCGGTCAGCGGCAGCAGTGCCCGGGGCTCCCCGTCGGCGTAGGCCCGCAGCCCTCGCCCGTGGCGGAGTCCGATGCTGAGCTGCTCCACGGGGCGGATGTCGACGGCGGCCAGTGAGGTGTGGGTGCCGGCGAAGACCCGGGGCAGCAGGCGCAGCAGCTGCGCACGGCCGATGCCGGAGACGGTGGCGAGCTCGAGCTTCCCGTCATCGATGCGGGCATCGGGCACCATCCGCATCCCTCTGCCGAACATGCCCGAGTTGCACAGGGTCAGCACCGTCGCGTCCAGCTCGATCCGTGCACCGCCGTCGATCTCCATCCAGAACGGCAGGGGCGTGAACGCGCGCAGCTCTCGCAGCACGGCGGCGGTGTAGCGGACGGTGTGCCCGGCCCGGGTGCTGTTGGCCCGTGCGTTGACCAGGGCGTCGAAGCCGAGGTTCACGTTGCCGAGGGCGAGGGAGCGATGCGGCCCGGCATGAGCGCCGGCGGCGGTGATCTCGATCGCATCGACGTGCACCACCGGGCGGGACAGCGCGTGCAGCAGTGCGCGCGTGGAGCTCTCCGGGTCGTTGACCGCCAGCCCGAGCGAGCGGGCGAAGTCGTTGCCGCTGCCGGCCGGGACGATTCCGAGGCGCACCGGGCTGTCAGCGACGATCTCGGCCCCGAGCGAGACGGTGCCGTCCCCGCCCACCACCACCAGGGCGGTCAGCGAGTCGCGGACCTCCGCGGCCCGTGCCCGGGCCACGTGGGCCGACGGGCCCGAGACATCGACCC
>JAKDNE010000137.1 GCA_030451965.1 Brachybacterium sp.
GGCTCAGGCGCCCTGGTGCCCGGCGAACTCGGCCGGATGCAGGCCGCGGCGGCCGTCCTCACCCTTGTGCAGGGCGCTGATCCGGGCGACCTCGTCCTCGGTGAGGGTCAGCTCGAGGGAGGCGAAGTTCGCCACGATCCGCTCGGGCGTGACGGACTTCGGGATCACCACGTTGCCGAGCGCGAGGTTCCAGGCGATCATGACCTGTGCCGGGGTGGCGTCGTGGGCATCGGCGATCTGCGTGATGACGGGGTCCTCGAGCTCGCCGCCGTTCTGGCCGAGCGGTGACCAGGACTCGGTGACGATCCCCTTGGCGGCGTGGAAGCGGCGCAGCTCGGGCTGGTTGAAGTACGGATGCAGCTCGATCTGGTTGAGCACCGGCACCACGCCGGTCTTGGACTCGAGCTCGACGAGGTCCTCCATACGGAAGTTCGAGGTGCCGATCGAGCGGATGCGGCCCTGCTTCTGCAGCTCGATGAGGGCCTTCCAGGTCCCGACCGACAGCCCGGCCGACGGGGCGGGCCAGTGGATCAGGTAGAGGTCGAGCTCGTCGAGGCCGAGATCGTCCATGGTGGCGTCGAAGGAGGCGTGGGTCGCGTCGTAGCCCTGGTCCTGATTGGGGACTTTGGAGGTCACGAAGACGTCGTCGCGCGGCAGGCCCGCGGTGCGCAGCGCCTGGCCCACGCCGGCTTCGTTGTTGTAGCCGCGGGCGGTGTCGACGTGGCGGTAGCCGGCCTCGAGAGCTGCGACGACCACGTCGGCGGCGACCTCGTTCTCGACCTGCCAGACGCCGTAGCCGAGCTGCGGGATCGAGTGGCCGTCACGGAAGGGGAGGCGGGGCGAAGTGGTCATGGTGCTCCTTGCTCTCGGGTCATGCTGCTCTCGGACCGCGGCGATGCACCGCAGGGGCCGACCCGTCCAGACTATCGGCTCAGCCCCTGCTCACGCCCAGCGAGAGCGGCCGGTCGCTGGGGTCGGACTCGAGCCAGCGCGCGAGCGCCGGGGGCTGGACGTCGTACTCGTCGAGATGCTCCAGCGGCAGCCACGCGGTGCCGGCCTGCCTGCGGTCGGGATCGGTGCCCTCCCTCGGCTCCTCCCCGTCGCCCAGACCGCACCAGTAGGCGACGTTGACCTGGTGGAAGGGGGCGATCGCGGAATCGTCGCGGACACTGTGGTCGGTCATGAACTCGAACAGGCAGGCGAGCTGGTGGACCTCGACCTGCGCACCGATCTCCTCTCGGCACTCGCGGATCAGGGCGGCAGGCTGGTCCTCGCCATGCTCCTGGCCGCCGCCGGGCAGCTCGAACATCTCGTGGCCGGCGGGGTGGACGTACCGGTTCATGAGCACCCGCCGGTCGCGGACGATCAGGGCCTTCACGGCCACGCGCGGGCCGCTCACGCCCCGGCCCCCGGGCTGCTGTCGGGCTCTTGACAGTCGGTGGTCCCGCAGTCCGCGGCGCCGCGATCGGTGTCCTCGCGGCCGGAGTCGCTGCCCGTCGGGTCACCGCCCCCGGCCCCGCCGCCTGCGGGGTCGGGCAGCGCTTCGGCGAGGAGCACAGCGGCACGCTCCCGCAGCTCATCGTCCTGCTCGACCTCGAGCAGTTCCGCGACGGCGGCCTCGTTCCGGAGCAGGCCCATCAGCCGCTGCAGGGCGGCGAGGTGCTCCCTGGCATCGGTCAGCAGCGGCATCACCACCAGGCGCGCGTCGACCGTGCCCTCCTTCGCGCCCATCTCTCCGAAGGGGACGGGGCGGGCGAGGGTCGCGAGCACCAGTCCCGGGACCACCACGTGCTGCGGATCAGCGTGCGGGATCGCGGTGGGGATCGGAGTGGGCAGACCGGTGGGGTAGGTCCGCTCGCGCGCCTGCAGCGCCTCCGGGAAGTCGACGGTCACGGCGCCGGCGTCGAGCAGCCTCCCCGCGAGGGAGCGCAGCACGTCCTCGGCATCGGAGACATCCAGGTGTGCGAGGACCACCGTCAGCCCCAGGGGCGCTCGGGGGTCGTCGGCGGAGGGTCGCGGGTCTGTGCTCATGGTTCCTCCCGGGTCGGTCACCCCTGATTCTGGCACTTCTCGGCGGCGGTCTGCGTACGCTGAGCACATTCGCCCGGACGCCGCCCCGTGACCGGCAGGAACCTGCCCAGGAGCATCCATGCCCGCCCCTCGTAACACCGCCGTCGTCGTGCGCGCGGCGCGCCTGTACTACGAGCAGGGCCGCTCGCAGACGGAGGTGGCCGAGGAGCTGGGGCTGTCCCGCTCGAACGTCTCGAGGATCCTCGCCCAGGCCCGGGACCGCGGCATCGTGGAGGTCACGATCCATGACCCCGACGGACCTCCGCAGCGCGACGAGGCGCTCGAGGCCGCCCTGCGCACCACCTTCTCCCTGCGCGAGGCGCATGTGGTCTCCGCTCCGCGCACCACGGCGATGGAGTCGGTGGCCCGCGAGGGAGCGGCGCTGCTCAGCCAGCGGGTCGCGACGGTGCGCAGCATCGGGGTGTCCTGGGGGGAGACGGTCCAGAGCGTGGTCGCGCAGTTGGAGACGCTGCGTCCCCGGCCGGCTCCCGAGGTGCTCCCGCTGGTGGGTGGGCACAGCACGCTGGACCAGTTCGGCTCAGGGGAGTCGGTGCTGCGGGTCCTCGGCTCTCGCCTGGGGGCGACGCCGCGCACGCTCTACGCTCCCGCGGTGCTGGAATCGTCCACAGCGGTGGCGACGCTGCGAGCGGAGTCGAGCATCGGGGAGGTGCTGGCCGCGGCCGCCCGCGTGGAGCTGGCGCTGGTGGGCATCGGCTCGCTGGGGGTGCACTCCTCACCGCACGTGCTCGAGCTGATGGGGCTGAACGCCTCCGAGCGCGCCGCCTTCGATGCGCAGCGCCCGGTGGGTGATGTGTGCGGACGCTTCATCGACGCCCACGGGATACCGCTGGGTGCGCCGACGGATCAGCGGGTGCTCGCGGTGACCTTCTCGGAGCTGCTGCGGGTCCCGGAGGTGGTGGGGGTCGCGGCCGGACCGGAGAAGGCACCGGGCGTTCTCGGGGTGCTGCGCAGCGGTGCGATCGACACCGTGGTGGTCGATGTCGAGCTGGCCCGTGAGGTGCTCGCGGGAGCCTGACCGCACCCGCCGCGCGCAAGACGCTCTGCCTCAGCTGTCGCTGAGCAGAGGTCGTGGCGACAGGTGAGGCAGTGCGAGGTGCGGCACGTGACCGAGGCAGCTCAGGAGCGACAGCTCAGGCCTGGCCCTTGAGCACCGTCTGGAACCGGGCGGTGAGCTCGGGGTCCACCGGCAGCTCCGTCTCGTCGAGATGGGTGATCGGTGCGGCGAGCCGGGTCGAGGAGAGCAGCCAGGCGCCGTCGGAGCCGGCCACGTCCGCCGGCGTCATCAGCTCGTCCCGCACCGCGACGCCGTCCTGCTGCAGCCACGTGAACAGGGTCTTCACACTGGTTCCGGCCAGCACCCCGGCGCTCACGGGCGTGGTGAGGAACTCCTCGCCGCGGCGCACCAGCAGTGTGGACGTCGGCCCTTCGAGCACGTAGCCGTCGCTCGACAGGAACAGCACGTCGGCCGCTCCACGCCGCTTGGCCTCGCGGACGGCTGCCATGTTCACCGCGTAGCTGAGGGTCTTCGCCCCGGGGAGCAGCCAGGGGCTGGTCTCGGTGACGGTGGTGGCCAGGCCGCGATCGAGCACCGCGACCCGCATGCCGGCCCGGTACGGGCTCCAGTCGTCGGAGACCCGGGCATGGATCCAGCAGGTGGGGACGCCGGCACCCTCGATGCCGCGGGTGAGCATGACGCGCACGCTGAGTTCGGCGACCGGCGGGTGGGCCGCGATCGCGGCGTCGACCGCCTCGGCGAGGACGGCCTGGTCGGGCTCGGGCAGCTCGATCTGAGCGGCGCTGCGGGAGAGCCGCGCCAGGTGGGGGCCCACGTTCACGGGCACGCCGTCGAAGGCGCCGATGGTCTCGAAGACGCCGTCGCCGCGGGTGGCGACCAGATCGGTGACCGACAGCTGCGGGACTGTCGCATCGGCCAGGTGGAACTGGGCGCCGCCATCGGCCGGGGTGCCGGTCGCACCGGGGACGAGGACGAGGACCGGAGCGGGGGCTGCGGGGCTGGTCGTGGTCATGTCACGGCTCCTGATCGAGGGGCCTCACGGGATGGGAGGCGGTCCGACCAGCGTAGACCCGTCGCCGCGCCGGGTCAGCGACGGGGCGGAGGTCAGCCTCCGAGCACCGCGATGACGCGGCCGCGCTCGCTCCAGGCGATGTGCGTCTCGAGCGGGTCGCCGGGCACCTCGACCTCGATCAGGTCCACGCGGGCACCGACGGGCGCTGCGCGCAGATCGGCGACCGCGAGCGTTCCCGCGGGCAGACCGTCGACGCCAGCAGCGGCAGGGTCCTGCAGCGGCACCTCGGCGCTGGGCGCGGAATCGGTCATGCCGAGGATCGCAGCGAAGAGATGCTCGTCCATCAGCTGCTCCGCCGCGTCGGTGCGTGCGCTCTCGGAGTCCTCGGCGGCCGGGCCGCGAGCCGCGAGCGCGTCGAGGGTGGCCTCGAGGGCGTCGGCGAACCGTTCGAGATAGGCGGCGAGATCGTCGGCGGCGAGCTGCAGGGCGAGATCCTCGCCGATGCCGTACACGGCCCCGGGAGTGCCGTCCGCGTCCAGCGCCAGCACCACAGCCGCCTCGGGCGTCTCGTACAGCGGGTAGAAGCTGGTCGCGTCACCGAGCAGGGTGTACGGGCCCACATCCGTGCGGTCCTCGATCTGGAGGGTCAGCATGGTCAGCCCGCACACCTCGATCCCGCCGAGCTCGTCACCGATCTGCTCGAGGGCGGGCGGCGGGTCGGCCGCCACCTCCTCCTCGGTGACGGCGAGGCCCGGGATCAGCGCGGAGTCCTCCTCGTGGGTGTTCACCAGCGAGGCGAGGCGGTCCAGGACCCGTCGCACGGAGGCCAGCGGCAGCACCTCGGCCTCGGTGGGCCAGGGCAGGGAGTTGTTCATCGGCGTGCTCACGGGCCCAGTCTGTCACGGGCGGCGGCGCCTCTCCGGCCGGGTCAGCGGCGAGCGCCCGGGACGGCACCGCGCACTCGATTCAGCCCGGCGTGATCTGCCCGTCCAGGTCCTCGACAGCCAGCTCCCCGTTCTGGGAGGCGGCGATGACCTCCCGCGCCCGGTCCGCCGAGTCCCACGTGTTCCACAGCAGCACGCCCTCGACCCTGCCGTCCTCGAGGTAGTGGACGACGGCGGCGGTGCGGTCCTCGTTCCACACCTCGCGCATCTCCATAGAGGCGTCCAGGCGACCTACGGCCTCGTACCCGTCGTCGAACAGGTCGGAGAAGAACAGCGGCGTGTACTCGTACGCCTCCTCGGCGCCGGCCATGTTCTTCCCGGCCGCGGTGCCGGAGGCCTGGGCGTGATCGACGTGCTCGACATGACGCAGGCCCAGCAGCGGGTCGTGGAACAGGGCGATGTCCCCGGCGGCATAGACGTCCGGGGCACTGGTGCGCAGGTACGGGTCCACGACCACGGCACCGAGCTCGAGGTCCAGGCCCCCGTGATCGGCCAGGTTCGTGTTCAGCTCGGCGCCGAGGCCGAGCACGGCGGCGTCGGCGTGCAGGGACTCCGTCGCCCCGGAGTGCAGCACCAGCTCCTCCCCGGTGCCGATCCCCATCAGCCGGAACCCGGGCACCAGGGTGATGCCGTGCTCGGCGAAGGTCTGCTCCAGGTGGCCGGTGATGGAGGCGGGGAACATGTGCTCGAGCAGGTGCTGCCCGGCATGGGCCAGTGTCACCTGGGCGCCGGTGCGGGTCAGCGCCGCGGCGACCTCGGTGCCGATGTAGCCGCCGCCGACCACGACCATCCGAGCCCCCTCCGTGGCGAGCCCGCGCAGGTGGCGGTAGTCGCCGACGGTCCGCAGACAGACGACCCGGTCGTCGTGGACATCCGGGAAGTGACGGGCGGAGGACCCTGTGGCCAGCAGCGCCTTCCCGTAGTGGGTGAACTGTCCGCGGGCGGTGACCACGCTGTGCGAGGTCGGAAAGAGCTCGGTGACCAGGGTGGAGGTGAACAGCGTCGCGCCGGTCTCCTCCGCGGTGTGGAGGTCCTGGCTCTCGGGGTCCGGGTTCTCGCCGTTCCAGAGATCCTTGGACAGCGCGGGCCGGTAGACCGGGCTGTGCGGATCGGCCGAGAGGATCGCGATGGTGGCGTCCGGCTCGGCGGCGCGGATCGCCCGGGCAGCGGAATCGGCGGCCACACCGCCCCCGATGATCACGTGATCGTAACGGGCTTCGAGGTTCGTCATCGCAGGCTCCTTCACCGACCGGATGGTCCCTCCACAGTATTCCCGGGCGCTCATCAGGGCAACGTCCCCGATCCCCCGGGACCCGGGACCGCTCCGGGAAGCGTGCGGGGGACCCTCCGCGAGGTCCGACCTGCGGCCGTCGGTGCCCGCGGGTGCCGCAGCCGTGCTTGGATGAGCGTTCCACGCCCCGTCAGCCCCGGAGGTCCTCATGGGACGCGAGATCGGCAGCACCGAGTACACCCGCTCCCAGCGCACGCGCTACCGCCGAGAGCTGCGTCGCAACCTCGACCTCTTCGAGTCCTTCCTGGACACGGCCGAGTTCGTGAACGAGGGGACCGTGGGCGTCGAGCTCGAGATGAACCTCGCCCGGACGGACACGATGGCGCCGGCGCTGATCTCCGACCTGGTGCTCGAGGACCTGGACGACGAGGACTACGTCCACGAGATCGGCCGCTTCAACCTCGAGGCGAACCTGCCGGTCACCCACCCCCAGGGCAGCGGTCTGCGGGAGCTCGAGCAGGAGCTGACCGAGAAGATCGACCGGGCCGATGCCGCCGCCCAGGCCCGGGGCGCCCGGGTCATCCCCGTCGGCCATCTGCCCACGATCACCGAGGAGCTCTTCGCGGACGACGCGTGGCGCGCTCCCGGCGCCCGGTACGAGGCGCTCGAGCGGACCGTCCTGGAAGCGCGCGGGGAGGAGATCGCCCTGCGGATCGAGGGCGAGGGGAAGGGCCGGGGACTGGACGTCACCTTCGACTCCATCGCACCGGAATCCGCCTGCACCTCGATGCAGCTGCATCTGCAGGTCCCGCCCGAGCAGTTCGCCGATGCCTGGAACGCCGCCCAGGCGATCGCCGGCCCGCAGGTGGCACTGGCCGCGAACTCGCCGTTCCTGCTGGGCAAGCGGCTGTGGCACGAGACCCGCATACCCACCTTCGTGCAGGCGCTGGACACCCGGCCGCCGGAGTACGAGGCCCAGGGCGTGCGCCCCCGGGTGTGGTTCGGCGAGCGCTGGATCACCTCGATGTTCGACCTCTTCGAGGAGAACGTGCGCCTGTTCCCGGCGCTGATCCCCGAGCTGCGGGAGATGACCGAGGAGCCGCTGCTCACCGAGGGCTCCACGCCACGCCTGCACGAGCTGATGCTCCACAACGGCACCGTGTGGCGCTGGAACCGGCCGATCTACGATCCCGGTATCGACGTCCCGCACCTGCGGCTGGAGAACCGTCTGCTGCCGGCAGGGCCGACACCCGCGGACATGGCCGCCAACGCCGCCTTCTTCTACGGGATCCTCCACTCGCTGGTCCACGAGCGGCGCCCGCTGTGGTCGCGGATGAGCTTCGAGCAGGCCGCAGAGGCCTTCCAGCAGTGCGCCCGCTGGGGGCTGGAGGCCCGGGTGCGCTGGCCCCGAGTGGGACGGGTGCGGGTCGCAGACCTGCTGCTCGAGCAGCTGATCCCGCAGGCCATGGAGGGGCTGCGGAGTCTCGGGGCGGACCCCGACGTGGCCGAGCACTACAGCGGGATCCTCTCCGAGCGGGCTCGCACCGGCCGCAACGGCGCCCGCTGGCAGATCGACACCGTCACCTCGCTCGAGGTGCGCGGCGCGAGCCGTCCCGCAGCGCTGGCGGAGATGACCCGTCTCTACCGCTCCGGTGTGGACACCGGCGCGCCGGTTCATGCCTGGCCGATCCCGGCGCGGCAGCGGAGCTGAGAGCCCCACCGGAGCTTCGGAGTCCCGGAGTCCCGGAGTCCCGGAGTCCCGGA
>JAKDNE010000138.1 GCA_030451965.1 Brachybacterium sp.
CCCGAGCATTCTGCCATCGTCCCGCGCGTGGATGACCTCTCAGGTGATCCGTGCCGCTAGGATCGTCGCGGTGGTCCCTGATCCGTCGCCGACGGACACGGGTCCACCCGCAGGACACAGCCGCACGACCGATCCGCACGACGGCTCCGCACGGCCAGGGCCGTCCCGGCCTCCGGCCGCCTCGGGGGAGGGCCGCGGGCACCGGTCATGCGACGGACGGACGAGCGGCATCAGCCGCATGAGCAGAACGCACGACGGGGGAACCGCAGCGCATGAGCAACCCACCCAGCCAGCAGCCCGGGGACCTGGCCCGACCCGCAGCGCCTCCTGCGCCGTCAGCGCCCTCCGCCTCGGGACCGGGGCGCCCTGCGGGAGGGTCTGCGCGCCGTCCCGGCGACTTCGCCCCCTCCGGCCCTGCGGTCTCCCCGGCCGACCTCGAGCGCAGCGGCGCGATCATCAACACCATCACCGGGGTGTTCCACTCCCGCGTCGTCGGGCAGGAGAACCTGCGCCTGACCCTGCTGGCCGCGCTCGCGGCCGGAGGGCACGTGCTGCTCGAATCGGTGCCGGGGTTGGCGAAGACCACCGCGGCCAGTGCGCTGGCCTCGTCGATCACCGGCTCCTTCGCCCGCATCCAGTGCACGCCGGACCTGATGCCCAACGACATCATCGGCACCCAGATCTTCAACTACGGCTCGGGAACCTTCACCACCCAGCTGGGCCCGGTGCACGCCAACGTGGTCCTGCTGGACGAGATCAACCGTTCGAGTGCGAAGACGCAGTCCGCGATGCTCGAGGCGATGCAGGAGCGGCAGACCTCCATCGGCGGCGAGGTCTACCGCCTGCCGGATCCGTTCATGGTGCTGGCCACGCAGAACCCGATCGAGGAGGAGGGCACCTACGTCCTCCCCGAGGCGCAGATGGACCGCTTCTTGATGAAGGAGATCCTCACCTATCCTCGCCCGGCCGAGGAGCACGAGATCCTGGACCGCTCCACCGCGGGCAGCCTCACCGGGCCGCGGAAGGCCGTGGGCACGGTGACGCTCGAGGATGTGCGTTTCCTGCAGGCGATGGTCGATCAGGTGTACGTGGATCCGGCGGTCAAGCGTTACATCATCGACCTGGTGTTCACCACCCGCGGGTCCGGCCCGCGCCCGGTGCCCCACCTCACCCAGTCGGTGCGTGTGGGGGCGAGCCCCCGCGGCTCGCTCGCGCTGATGCGGGTGGCGCAGGCCCATGCGCTCCTCCAGGGCCGGGACTACGTCACGCCCGACGACGTGCGCGCCATGCGGTACGGAGTCCTGCGCCATCGCCTGGTACTCACCTTCGACGCGCTGGCCAGCGGCATCAAACCCGAGCAGATCATCGACGCGGTCTTCCACGCCGTGCCGATGCCCTGAACGACGAGCAGGACGGAGCGCGACACCACCTCATGGCCACCTCGTTGCTGACCCGCGTCAAGGCACGGGTCGATCTGCACACCTCGAACCGGGCACGCGGGCTCATCCAGGGCCGCGGACGCTCGCTGTTCAAGGGCGCCGGCGAGGACTTCGATGATCTGAAGTACTACCAGCCCGGGGACAAGATCTCCGACATCGACTGGAAGGCCACGGCCCGGTCCGGAGAACCGCTGATCCGGCAGTTCAACGAGGAGCGGGTGCGGCACCTGTCGGTCGTCGTGGACACCTCCTCGGCGATGGCGGCGACCGCTGCCGACGGCAGCTCCAAGCGCGACGCGATGATCCTCGCCGCCGGGATGGTGTGCTTCCTGGCGCAGAAGAACGGCGATCTGGTGGGCATGGTCGCGGGCCGCGACGAGCAGCCGATCCAGCTGCCGGCGCGCTCGAGCGATGGTCACCTCGAGCTGCTGCTGCGCACCGCCCAGCAGGCGACCACCACCGCCTCCGGAGAAGCGGACAGCGCCTGGCTGCTCGAGCGTGCCTTCCGGGTCACCGCCCGGCCCACGCTGATGACGATCATCACCGACGAGGCCCATCCGACCGTGGAGGACTTCACGCTGCTGCGCCGGCTGACGACCCGGCACGACGTGATGGTGATCCGGATCGCCGACGCCGACCCGCTGCAGGGCTCCGCGCTCGATCACGATGTGGTCGATGTGGACTCCCCGCGGGAGATCGCCTCCCTGGCACGGACCTCGAAACGGGTCGCGCACGACGTCGAGGCCTATCGGAGCGCGCGCCGGGAGGGCATCGCGGAGATGCTGGATCGCCTGCACATCACCCATATGCTCACGCAGGGGGAGACCACCGTGGTGGACGACATGATCGCCCTGCTGCGGGCGAGGGAGTATCGCAATGCGCGTTCCTGAGCTGTTCGGTGCGGTGCCCGGGCTGCTGGCCGACCCCGCGCCTCCGGAGATCATCGCCCCGCCCCAGTACTCGATCGCGTGGGTGATCCTGGCCGTGCTGTGCGTGCTGGTGATCATCGCGCTGATCGTGAGCACCCTGAAGATCACCCGGGCCATCGAGAAGCGGATCGCATACCGACGCCGCCCCGACGACGTCGAAGCGCTCAAGGCCGAGTTCCTCCGCGCGGTCAACGACATCGCCGACCGCCACGAGGACGAGCAGCTGGAGAGCCGGGACGGGCACCATGAGCTCACCGGGGTGATGCGCCGCTTCGTGCGTCGCACCACCGGTCACGACGTCACCAGTCAGGATCTGGCGACGCTGCTGGCCGATCCGCGCACCCGGGCCGTCGGCGAACTGATCGGTGACCTGTACGAGCCCGACTTCGCGATGTCCTCCGATCGTGACCTCCTCGAATCGGTGCGCCGTGCGAGGGAGGTGATCCGCACGTGGTCATGATCTTCTGGTGGGTCACCGGGCTGCTGCTGGTGGCCGCGATCGCGGTCTGGGCGATCACCTTCTGGAACCGGCGCGCCATGCGCCGCTCCCCGGTGCTGGTGGCGAACTCCCGCTACATGGAGCGGATCCCGAGCTTCGTGCGGGCCCAGCGCACCGCCCGCGTGGTGCGGGTGCTCCAGGTGGGCGTGGTCGCGCTCGCGGTGATCGCGGCCTCGGTGCTGTCGGGGAGGATCGCCAGCGAGCGCATCCAGACCCCGGAGTTCTCCTCGCGGGACATCGTGCTGTGCCTGGACATATCCGGGTCGATGTACGAGTACGACGCCGAGATCCTCGAATCCTTCGCGCAGCTGGTGGACAGCTTCGAAGGGGAGCGGGTGGCGCTGTCGATCTTCAACTCGACCAGCCGCATCGTCTTCCCGCTGACCAACGACTACGACCTCATCGAGCGGGAGCTGGAGGCCGGCGCCGAGGCGATCGACTTCGATGAGTTCGGGTACCGCCTGGGCAATCGGGACTACTCCGAGGACAAGGTGCGCCAATACGTCGAGTTCGTGGACGGGACACGCGGGATCCCGGACGAGGCCTCGGTCGTCCCCGACGGCCTCGCCTCCTGCGCGCAGCTCTTCGATCAGGCGGAGGAGGACCGCTCGCGGTCGATCATCTTCGCCACCGACAACGAGGTCAACGGTGACCCGATCTTCTCTCTCGAGGAGGCGACCCAGCGGGTCGCCGACCGCGAGATCGACCTGTACACCTTCTATCCCGGTGCCTTCGAGTGCGGTCCCCAGTGCTTCGAGGAGCTCGAGGCCACCACCGAGGACCAGGACGGCGAGCTGTACGAGTCCTCCGACCCGGAAGCGATCCCCTCGATCATCAACGAGATCCAGAAGACGCAGGCCGAGGTGATGGGAGCGACCCCGACCGTGGTGCGGACGGACCATCCCGCGGCCGGCTTCGTGCTCACCTTCCTCAGCCTGCTGGGGATCCTGGTGCTGGGATGGAGGGCCCGCTGATGCGTCTCGAGCTCCTGATGCCCCTGTGGGCGCTCATCCCGCTGTTCGCTGCGATGCTGACCTTGTGCGTCGTGCTGCTGGTGCGCCGCCCGGGTCAGCGGGTCATGTGGGGGCGCCGGCTGCTGATGGTGCTGCTGCTGCTGGCGGTGGCGCTGCGCCCGGTCACCCCGATCGAGAGCGAGCAGACCGAACGGATGAACGCCAATGTGTTCTTCGTCGTGGACCGCACCGGCTCGATGAACGCCGAGGACTACGCGGACGATCAGCCCCGGCTCGACGGGGTGAGGGCCGACATGACACAGATCATGGGGATGACCGAGGGGGCGCGCTACTCGATCATCGCCTTCGACTCCACTGCCACGAAGCAGCTTCCGCTGACCACCGATGCCGGGGCCGCGAAGGCCTGGATCGACACCCTCACCACCGAGCCCACCGCCTATTCGCAGGGCTCCAACATGGACCGCGCACTGACGCCGCTGATGGTGGCGATCTCCGAGGCGAAGCGTGATGATCCAGACTCGAGCGTGCTGGTGTACTTCCTCGCCGACGGCGAGAACACCGACGGGGAGGGCACGGAGTCCTTCAGCCCGGCGGCGGGCTTCATCGACGGCGGCGCTGTGCTCGGCTATGGCACCGAGGAGGGCGGACCGATGAAGGCCCAGGGCGGCGACGACCACGGCGAGTACATCACCGGCCCCGATGGGGCGAAGGGCATCTCGGTCATCGACCCGGAGCAGCTGGAGACCATCGCCGGGGAGCTCGGTGTCCCCTACCTCCACCGCGAGGACCCCGAGGCGCCGATCGAGGGCACGATGGAGGGGATCACGCTGCGTCCGGTCCCGAGCGAGTCGCGGCGGAGCGTGGCGAGCTACGAGGACTGGTACTGGATCGCGTCGATCCCGTTGGCCGCGCTGCTGATCTGGGAGCTGGGGGAGATGACCTACCGTCTGCCGCGCAGGCTCGACCGCTACGACATCTCAGGAGCGCAGAGATGAGCAGACCACCGGCCGAGGACCCGCGCACCGGGTCGCCCCGGGGGCGAGGCGCTCCCGGAGGTGGACTCGCGCATGACGCGAGCGGCAGCCCGAAGAACTTCGGGCTGAACGTGAAGCGGCTGCGGCTGACCCGGATCATCGTCCTGGGAGTCCTCTCGCCGCTGATCCTGCTGCTGGCACTGCTGGCGGTGCGCTTCGTCTCGATGCCGATCACCCAGGCGACGCATCTGCAGGCCTACGAGGGTGGGGAGTACTCCGCAGCCGTGGAGCGCCTGGGCCCGGTGGAGTTCGCCAACTGGTTCGAGCCGTACCTGCCGCACCTGTCCAAGGGCACCGCCCTGCTGCAGCAGGGCCAGGACGCCGCCGCCGAGGAGGAGCTGAGGATCGCACTGGAGGAGTGGACCTCGCACAGCGACCTGAACTCCCCGATGCACGCCCAGTGCAAGATCCTGAACAACCTCGCGATCTCCATCGAGCGCCAGGCGGATCTGCTCGAGGATCCGCAGCAGCGCGCCGACCGCCTCTTCGAGGCCGAGCAGCTGCTGGCCCCCTGCGCCGGCGGTGGTGGCGGCGGCGAGGGCGAGGGCGAGGGCGGCGGCTCAGGCAACGAGGACTCCGAGACCACCGAGGACAACGGCGAACGGGTCGAGGAGAAGCGTCGCGAGGCCGATGAGGAGGCCGGCAACGATCCCGACGCCCGCGGCGGAGAAGAGGGCGGCGAGGACGAGGGCGGCACCCCTGGTCAGCAGGACCCCGGGGACCCCACCCGGGAGGATCCCGAGGATGACGGACCCGATGAGGAGGCTCCCACCGACGGCGACTCCGAGGAGGAGCAGAAGGACGACGAGCTCGAGAAGCGCAACCGCGATGCGCAGGGCGGTGACGGCGACGGCGATCCCGGAGAGACCAGCGATGACCCGGTCCAGCCGTGGTGAGCTCGGTGACCTGGTGGTGAGGAGCGAGGGTAGGAGGAGACCCGATGACGACGGACGATGGTGACGAGCGCGCGTACCTCGACCATGCCGCGACCACGGTGCTGCGCCCGGCGGCACGGGACGCCTTCCTCGAGGCCTCCGCGGTGCGGGGGAACCCCTCGTCCGTGCACACCTCGGGCCGCCGCGCCCGCGCGGTGCTCGACGAGTCCCTGGCACGGATCGCCTCCCTCCTGGACGTCCCGCGCAGCTGGGTGATCATGACCTCGGGCGGCACCGAGGCGGACAACCTGGCGCTGCGCGCCGTCCCCCAGGGCCTGCGCGAGCAGGACCCCTCGCGCACCGCCGTCGCGGTGGCCGCGACAGACCACCCCGCCGTGCTCGCCACGGCCCGCTCCCTGTCGGAGGGCGCCACCGCGGGGTCCGCCGGGTTCGAGGTGCGTGAGCTCGAGGTCGACGGCGCCGGGTCACTGCGTCCGCAGGGCATCGCCGACGCACTGGCCGATGGCACGGTGGGCGTGGCCAGCGCCGCCCTGGTGAACAACGAGACCGGCGCCGTGCAGGACATCGCCGCGCTGGCCGCTCTCGCTCGGGAGCACGGCACCCTGGTGCACACCGATGCGGTGCAGGGTGCGGGGCACGTGCCGCTGCCGCGCTGGGAGGACGTGGACCTGATGTCGCTGTCCGGGCACAAGCTCGGCGCACCCGTCGGCGTGGGCGTGCTGGTGGCGCGCCCGGAGGTGCCGTTCGCCGCGCTCAGCACGGGCGGGGGACAGCAGCGCGGGGTGCGCTCGGGAACGCTGGACGCGGCCCACGCCGCCGCCTTCGCCGCCGCCCTGGAGGAGGCGCTCGCCGAGCGCGAGGAGCAGTCCGCGCGGCTGCGGGTACTCGCCGGGCGGCTCCGCGCAGGGCTGCGCGACATCGATCCACAGGTCCGGTTCACGCTCCCCGAGGACGTCGCCCAGTCCGCGCATATCGTGCACGTGGTCTTCCCCGGCGCGGACGCGGACTCCCTGCTCTTCCTGCTCGACGAGCGCGGTGTCGACTCCTCGGCGGGCTCCGCCTGTTCCGCCGGAGTGACCCAGGCCAGTCCGGTGCTCGCCGCGATGGGTGTGAGCGACGGGCAGGCGCGCGGCGCGCTGCGGCTGTCGCTGGGCTGGACCAGCACCGACCATGACATCGAGATCCTGCTGGCGGCGCTTCCCGAATCGCTCGCCCGGGCCCGCGCCGTCGGCGCGCTGATGAGGCCCTGAGCACCGGCCCGGACAGGGCACATCTCACGTCCGCAGAAGCTGTCGGTGGCCGCGCCTCTCCGTACACTCGATCCGCAGGAACCGTGAAGATCCGCGAGGAAGGCGGCGAGGTATGAAGGTGCTGGCAGCGATGAGTGGCGGGGTCGACTCCGCCGTCGCCGCGGCGCGCGCCGCCGAAGCCGGCCACGAGGTGGTCGGGGTGCACATGGCACTGTCGAAGAACCGCGATCAGACCCGCACCGGGTCCCGCGGCTGCTGCACCGTCGAGGACGCCTCCGATGCCCGCCGCGCCGCCGAGAAGATCGGCATCCCGTACTACGTCTGGGACCTCTCGGACGACTTCCACGACCAGGTGGTCGAGGACTTCCTGTCCGAGTACGCCGCCGGGCGCACCCCGAACCCCTGCGTGCGCTGCAACGAGCGGATCAAGTTCGCTTCCCTGCTCGAGCGCGCCACGGTGCTGGGCTTCGACGCCGTGTGCACCGGGCACTACGCCTCGATCCGCACCGATGGCCCGGACGGTGCCCCCTCCCTGCATCGCTCGCGCAACATGGCCAAGGACCAGTCCTACGTGCTGGCCGTGATGGGCCCGGACGCCGTCGGCCGCTCGCTGTTCCCGCTGGGCGAGTACGAGACCAAGGACGAGGTGCGCGCCGAGGCGCGCAGCCGCGGGCTCGGGGTCTCCACCAAGCCCGACAGCTACGACATCTGCTTCGTCGCGGACGGCGACACCCGGGGCTTCCTCGAGAGTCACCTCGGAGAGTCCCCCGGAGAGGTCCTCGACGACAGCGGGACGGTGCTCGGCACCCACCGCGGAACCCATGGGTTCACCATCGGCCAGCGCAAGGGCCTCGGGATCCAGCAGCCCGCCCCCGACGGTGCCCCCCGCTACGTCGTGGACATCGACCCCGCTTCCCGGCAGGTGGTCATCGGCGCCGCCGAGCTGCTGTCCACCCGCGAGCTGCGCGCCACCGACGTGATCTCCTTCGAGCCCCTCGAGGTGGGACGGCAGGTCCACGCCCAGATCCGTGCC
>JAKDNE010000139.1 GCA_030451965.1 Brachybacterium sp.
TGTCCAGCACCACGCGGCCGGCCCGCAGCCGCTGCGCATCCAGCATGCCCAGCCGGTCGCCGTCATCGCCGAGGTATCCCAGCTGGTCCATCAGCCGCTCGGCGTACAGCGCCCACCCCTCGCCGTGCCCGGAGACCCAGCACATCAGCGCCCGCCAGCGGTTCAGGGTGCTGGCCTGCAGGGTCTGCGTGCCCACCTGGAGGTGATGGCCGGGCACGCCCTCGTGGTAGACGGTCGTGGTCTCCAGCCAGGTGTGGAACTCGGTGGTGCCGGCCGGCACGTCCCACCACATCCGGCCCGGCCGCGTGAGGTCCTCGCTGGGTCCCGTGTAGTAGATGCCGCCGGAGCCGGTGCGGGCGATCCGGCACTCCAGCCGCCGCAGCGGCTCGGGAATGTCGAAGTGGGTGCCGGCGAGGTCATCGATCGCCCGGTCGCTGAGGTCCTGCATCCAGGCGCGCAGCTCCTCGGCGCCGTGCAGCACTCGTGAGGGATCGGCGTTCAGCGCCTGCTTCGCGGCCTCGACCGAGCTGCCGCCGCCGTTGCCGGCGCGCTGGTTGATCCGGCGGGCCACCTCCTCCTGCTCGGCGACCACGGAGCGCAGCTCCTCGATGCCCCAGCCGTAGGTCTCATCGATGTCGATCGAGGTGCCCAGGAAGGTGCGAGAGGCCAGCGCGTAGGCGTCGCGCCCCACGGCGTCCTGCTCGGGGGCGCGGGGGGCGAGCTGCTCGAGCGTGTCGGCGAGCTCGAGATAACCCTGTGCGGCGGTGCCGGCGGCCTCGGCGACGCGGTCGCGCTGCGTCGTATCGCCCACCGCGTCACGGGCGAAGTCGGTGAAGAAACCGTCCTCGGCGGCGTAACCGCGGGCCTGCTCCGCACCGAGCAGCAGCTGCCGCCGGGAGGAGAGCACGCCGTGCTCGGCCGCCTCGTGCAGGGACTCGGCCCAGGTGCTGAGCGAGCTCGGCAGCCCGGCCATCCGCTCGGCGATCACCTGCCAGTCCTCGGCGGTGCCGGTCGGCATCTGGTCGAGCGCGTCGCGGGACTGCAGCGGGGAGGCGAGGTTGTTGACCGAGGCGATGTCGAGCCGCTGCTCGGCACGCTCGATCTCCAGGCCCAGGCGCTCGGTGAGCGCGGCCCGGGTGACGGTGTCCACCGCATCCTGGTCCGGGACCTGGGCGGCGCGGGAGAGCAGCGTGCGGGCGGCGTCCGTGCGCTCGGCGACGGCGACGGGGGAGTAGTCGGTGACCCCGGCGTCGTGGCCGGGAACGCCCAGTGCGGTGGCGAGGAACGGATCCAGCCGGGCACTGAGCTCGACGTACTCATCGGCCAGGCGGTCCAGGGACGTGGCGGGACGGGCCGCGGTCGACATGGCAGGAGGGGTCTCGGGCATGCGGCGCAGTCTAGTGGGCGGCGCGCCGCATCCCGCGCGGCTCCGGAACGAGTTCAGGCCTGACGGACGGCCGCTGGCGCACTCAACGGTCGGAGAACTGCCAGGCGGCGGGAGAGGGACGGCCGCGCAGGCCGTGGGCGCGCGGATGGCAGTGCACGGCGTCGTTCCACGCGCCTGCACCGGTACCGCTGCCCTCTGCGAGCTGTCGCTCCTCTGCCTCGAGCCGGCTGGTCACGCTCATCGCGGAGACCACCACCGCGATGGCGGCGAGCTCGTCATCGCGCAGATAGCCCTGCACCAGACGCACATCGGAGGGGCTCACGGCCGGGGCCTCCTCGGTGCCGGCAGCGGCCCCCGTGGCGGGGCCGAAGGATCGAGGGGCGCTCACAGCGGGATGTTCCCGTGCTTCTTGGTGGGCAGCGAGTCTCTCTTGGTGCGCAGGGCGCGCAGGGCGCGAGCCACTTCGAGGCGGGTCTCGGCGGGACGGATCACGCCGTCGATCCAGCCGCGCTCGGCTGCGGTGTACGGGGTGGCGAACTGCTCCTCGTACTCGGCCTCGAACTGGGCACGAGCGGCTCCGACATCGCCACCCTGCTCGGTGACCTCCCGCAGATCGCCGCGGTGGAGGATGTTCACCGCGCCCTGCGAGCCCATCACCGCGATCTGCGCGGTGGGCCAGGCGAGGTTGATGTCCGCCCCCAGCTCCTTGGAGCCCATCACGATGTAGGCACCGCCGTAGGCCTTGCGGGTGATGACGGTGATCAGCGGGACCGTCGCCTCGGCGTAGGCGTACAGCAGCTTCGCGCCGCGGCGGATGATGCCGCCGTACTCCTGGTCGGTCCCGGGCAGGAAGCCGGGCACGTCCACGAAGGTCAGCACCGGGATGTTGTTGGCGTCGCACAGGCGCACGAAGCGGGCCGCCTTCTCCGAGGCGTCGATGTCCAGCGTGCCTGCCAGGTACGAGGGCTGGTTGGCGATGATGCCGACGCTGTACCCCTCGACACGGCCGAAGCCGGCCAGGATGTTCTGTGCGAACAGCGGCTGGACCTCGAGGAACTCCTCGTCGTCGAGCACCGTTCGCAGCACCGAGAGCATGTCGTAAGGCTGGTTCGGCGAGTCCGGCACCAGCGTGTCCAGCGCGATGTCCGAGGGGGTGAGATCCTCCTCGAAGGGGGCCGGGAACGAGGGCGCCGGGCTCAGCGTGTTGGCCGGGAGATAACTCAGCAGATCCTTGACGTACTCGATGGCCTCGGCCTCGTCGGGGGCCATGTAGTGGGCGACGCCGGAGCGGGAGGAATGGGTGCGCGCCCCGCCGAGCTCCTCGAAGCCCACGTCCTCGCCGGTGACGGTGCGGATCACGTCCGGGCCGGTGATGAACATGTGGGAGGTCTTCTCGACCATCACGATGATGTCCGTCAGCGCCGGGGAGTACACGGCGCCGCCCGCGGCCGGGCCCATGATCAGGGAGATCTGCGGGATCACCCCGGAAGCTCGGGTGTTGCGCTTGAAGATGCCGGCGAACATGGCCAGCGAGGCCACGCCCTCCTGGATGCGGGCGCCGCCGCCATCGAGGATGCCGATGATCGGCACTCCCGTGCTCAGGGCGAGATCCTGGATCTTCTGGATCTTGCGGCCGTGGGCCTCACCGAGCGAACCGCCGAAGACGGTGAAGTCCTGCGAGTACACGCAGACCTGACGGCCGTCGATGGTCCCGTAGCCGGTGATGATCCCATCACCGTCGGGGCGCCTGCGATCGATGCCGAAGTTGCGGGCCTGATGACGCACGAAACGATCGGTCTCCACGAAGGAGCCGTCGTCCAACAGGTCCGAGATGCGCTCGCGGGCCGTCTTCTTGCCACGGGCGTGCTGCTTCTGCACCGCGATCTCATCAGCGGCGGCGACCGCGGCGGCATCGCGCTCGCGCAGATCCTCGACTCGCTGGGCGGTGGTGAGCGGCCGCGGGGCGTCGGTCACGGAGCCTCCTGCTGCGGCCTGCGAGGCCGCCATCTGTTCCGGCGGATGGACACCGGGATACTACGCTACCCACGTCCGACGGCGACGGCCGGTCCTCCGACCGCGCGTGCCGTCACGGGGTGCAGGGCAGAGCGCCGGGCACGACACAGCAGGGCCGGCGAGACACGACAGGGGAGGGCGAGGCGTGATGGGACGTACGGACACCGCACCGCAGGAGCCGCTCGAGATCCTTCGCCTGGATGCGGTGGCCTCGACCCAGGACGAGGCCGCCCGGCGCGCCGCCGATGGGCAGCAGGTGCCCTTCGCACTCACCGCCCGGCACCAGAGCGGCGGTCGGGGCCGGCTGGGCCGACCCTTCACGAGCCCCGACGGCGCGAGTCTCGCCCTCACCTACGTCCACCGCAGCCGGCTCGCACCGGACCGCCGCGGGTGGTTCTCCCTGGCCGCCGGGGTCGCGGCGATCGCCGCTCTCGGGCAGGTGCTCGGGGACACCGGGGCCCGGCAGAACCGGATCGGGCTGAAGTGGCCCAACGATCTGCACACCGGGGATGGTCGCAAGCTCGGCGGGATCCTCGTCGAGGCTCGCGGCCCGGACCTCGTGCTGCTGGGCATCGGCGTGAACCTGCGCGGGCCGGTCCTGCAGGCCGATGGTCGTGCGGTGCCCGGTGCGGCGTGGCTGCGTGGCGTCGACGGCGTGCAGCCGGGCGGCGACGAGATGACGGCTGTCGGCAGGGAGCCGGACGGAGCGCTCCGGGAGAGCCTCGAGTCCGCTCTGGCCACCTCACTGTCGACGGAGCTGGCCCGGCTGGAGTCCGCAGAGGGAGACGGGGTCTCGGCCGGCACGCACGGGCGCTACACTATGACGTGCCTCACACTGGGGCGTGCGGTGCGGGTCGACCCCCTGGGGGAGACGGGAACGGGCGGAGCGCACCCGCCCTCCCTGCACGGCATCGCCCAGGCGATCGATGCGCACGGCCGTCTGGTGGTCGACCTCGCGGGAGGCGCCAGGACGGCGGTGGACATCGGCGATGTGCGGCATCTGCGACCGGACGGACCCGCCCGGCCCACGACACAAGATGCGATGGGCATCGAGCAGGAGGAGCACGGCACGTGAGCGGAGGCATGGAAGACCTGGAGAACGCCACGGATCCCGTAGGGGCCACCCCGGAGGGGGAACCGTCGGCGCCGCAGGAGGCCGTCCCGGTCGAGACCGCGGAGCTGCCCGACCTCTCGCAGGACGACGCCGGTGCAGGTTCCCTGGACGATCAGGAGATCCTCGACCTCAACCGTCGCTTCGCAGCCGTGCGCCGCAGCGTCGGCGCGCTCGAGAAGATCCTGCTGCAGGGCCCGCGAAAGTACTCCCGCCGCGATCTCGCCCAGCAGCAGGACATCCCGGAGCGGCTCACCTCGGTCTACTGGCGATCGCTCGGCTTCACCCCGGTCGACGAGGACACCGTGGTGTTCACCGACGAGGATGCCTATTCGATCGGTGACCTGGCCGCGATCGTCGAGGAGGGCGTGATCAGCGAGCGCGCCTTCGCCAGCATCTCCCGCGGCATGGGCTTCCACATGGGTCGCCTGGCGATGTGGATCACAGAGGCGCTGGTGGACGAGGCGAAGTATGCCGACGGGCTCGACGACGCCGAAGCTCGCCAGCAGATGCTCGACTCCATCCCGGAGCTGCTGGAGACCTTCGAGTCCCAGGTGATGTACACCTTCCGCCGCCAGCTGTCCGCCTATGCGGCCCGTGCCGGCAGCGAGGTGCTGCACCGTGACACCGACGAGCTGTTCCCGTTGCAGCGGGCCATCGGCTTCGCCGACCTGGTCCAGTTCACCCGGCTCGCCCAGGACCTGCCCGGCACGGAGCTCGCCGACATGGTGGGCCGTTTCGAGTCGCTCAGCCGTGACGTCATCTCCGTCGGCGGCGGCCGGGTGGTCAAGACCGTCGGCGACGAGATCATGTTCCTGGCCGACACGCCGGAGGACGGTGCGCAGATCGCCGTCAGCCTCGCCGAGGCGATCACCGAGTCCCCGGACCTCCCGCCGATCAGGGTGGGCCTGGCCTGGGGGTCGATGTTCTCCCGCTACGGGGATGTCTTCGGCCCGATCGTGAACCTCGCCGCCCGTATGGAGTCGGTCGCCCGGCCCGGCGCGGTGCTGGTCGATGCGGAGACCTGTGCCGCGGTCGAGCAGGCGCTGCCCGGCGGTTTCTCGTTCACCGACGGCGAGGAGGTCGAGCTCCACGGGATCGGTGACATCCACGTCCAGGAGATGCGGCGCGACCGTTCCGCCCCACTGGATCTGGGCCTGTGAACGCGCCCGGTGACCTCGGCGATGTCACGGAGGCCACTGGACCTGTGATGATGGGCCATGCCCGGTCGGACACCGGTCCGGGGCAGATTCTGCTGGCATCGTCTTAGGATGGACCGCGTGACACGACTGCTTCTCGTCGAGGACGACTCCGCCATCGCTGAACCGCTCTCCCGCGCACTGGACCGGGAGGGGTACACCGTCACGCGCGCCTCCCGGGGGATGGACGCGCTGGCGATCGCCGCCGGAGCGGAGTCGATCGACCTGGTCATCCTGGATCTCGGCCTGCCCGACCTGGACGGCCTCGAGGTCGCCCGGCGACTGCGCAAGGGCGGGCTCGAATGCCCGATCCTGATCCTCACCGCCCGCGCGGACGAGGTCGACGCGGTGGTGGGCCTCGACGCCGGCGCCGATGACTACGTCACCAAGCCCTTCCGTCTCGGAGAGCTGCAGGCCCGCATCCGTGCCCTGATGCGGCGTTCCCAGGCGACAGAGGAGTCCGGCGACACCTTCGACGTCAACGGCGTGACCCTGGAGGTCTCCGCCCGCCGCGCCTACGCCGACGGTGAGGAGCTGAGCCTCTCCGCCAAGGAGTACGACCTGCTCACCGTCCTGGTCAGGGAATCCGGCAGCGTCGTCACCCGCGACGACCTGATGCGCGAGGTGTGGGGTGCGGAGTGGTGGGGCTCCACCAAGACCCTCGACATGCACGTCTCTTGGCTGCGCCGCAAGCTCGGCGACGACGCCACCGATCCGCGCCGGATCACCACGGTGAGGGGTGTGGGCTTCCGCTTCGAGACCGGCGCGGAGAGCTGATCCGTGCGGCAGCGCGTGCTGCAGGCCACCATCATCACCGTGCTGCTGGCCGTGCTCATGCTCGGCATCCCGCTGGGCTACTCCTGGCTCCAGCTGAACAAGCAGACCCTCAGCAACCAGGCGAACGTCATCCTGGACAAGGTGCGCGTGGACACCGAGACCCGGCTCCAGGAGGGTGGCGAGCTCGACGAGGCCCTGCTGCAGCGTCGCGTCGACGAGCAGTCGGACCTGAACATCGCCATCTCCGTCACCTATGAGGACGTCACTTACTCCGCAGGCGACCCGCCGGGCAGGGAGCCGGTGCAGAAGAACACCAACGGCGCCTTCGGCCAGTCCGTCTCGGTGTACATCCCGCAGTCCGACGTGCGCGCCCACACCGCCAGCGCCTGGGTGCTGATCATCGTCGCCGGACTGGCGGCGCTGTCGATAGGCGTGTCGGTGGCGCTGTGGCAGGCGCAGCGCATCTCGATGCCGCTGGCCCGGCTCAGCAGACGCGCCGAGGAGATGGGATCAGGACGCTCTCGTGGTCCCTGGTACGCCTCGGGGATCGCCGAGATCGACGACGTGGCCGAAGAGCTCGCCCGTTCCGGCGCGATGCTCAACGAACGACTCGAGGCCGAGAGCCGTCTCGCCTCCGACGCCTCTCATCAGCTGCGCACGCCCCTGACCGCCCTGTCGATGCGGCTGGACGAGATCCTGGCCGTGAGCTCCGAGGAGTGGGTGCGCGAGGAGGCCCGCATCTCCCTCGAGCAGATCGACCGCCTCACCGAGGTGGTCCACGACCTCATCAACGCCCCCCGCTCCTCCCAGCGCCGCAGCCCGGGGGTGGTGGAGCTGCGCAGCGTGCTGACCCAGCAGAGCGAGGAATGGTCTCCGGCCTATCGCCGGGCCGGTCGCGAGCTGCGGGTGCAGGTGCCGCGCTCCGCAGCGGTCTGGGGGTCGACGGGACCGCTCACCCAGGTCATCGCGACCCTCGTCGAGAACGCCCTGGCCCACGGTGGGGGCCGGACCACCCTCAAGGTGCGCCGGAACGACCACTCGACCGTCGTCGAGGTCTCCGACGAGGGCGGCGGCATCGATGCGGAGCTCGGAGCCCAGATCTTCGAGCGCTCCGTCTCCGGGCGCAGCTCGAGCGGTACCGGTGTCGGCCTGGCGCTGGCCCGCACCCTGGTCGAGGACGACGGCGGCCGCCTCGAGCTGCTCACCGAGCGCCCCGCGACCTTCGGCGTCTTCCTGATCTCCGCGCCCGGCGACGAGGACGAGGCAGGCGATTCCGAGGATCTGCTGTCCGGGCGACCGCACCGTGGCGGACGCGAGGCCCGGGCCGGGCAGGGCGGCCGGGCTCCCCGCGCCGGACGCGCCGACATGTCACCGAGCGGTGTCTCGGGTGCTCGCTCCGGCGGGGACGATCTCGACTCCCTGCCCCAGGGGTCCGTCGTGCGGCGCCGCCCCCGCTCTCGAGGCTGACCTCGTACACTGGCCG
>JAKDNE010000140.1 GCA_030451965.1 Brachybacterium sp.
AGGAGGTGAGCGTGAGGAAGCGGGCCTGCTGCGGCTCGCCCAGCTCCGGCAGCTCGATGACGACGCCCGCGGAGTCGAACTCCTGCTCGGTGCGGGAGTCGTCGTCGCGCAGGGGATCCTCGGGATCGGCGGCGAACAGGTCCCGCAGCGGCTGCGGATGCTCGCCGGGTGCGGTGGGCGCAGGCGGCACCCCGCCCCAGCCGGTGGGCTCCGCCCCCAGCTGCACGTGCAGGTCCCCGCGCAGGTCGGCGTGGTCGATCCAGGAGTTCCGGTGCTCGCGGTCCTCGACGGTCATCCCGGTGATGCAGACGTCGCGGGGGTCCTCCGACTCGGTCGTCACCGAGAAGGCCGCCCCGCCCAGGGGGCGCACGGTCGCTCGCGGGAACAGCGGGGCCACCAGGTGGTAGCGGCCGGTCCCCAGTTGCAGCGGGTACAGGCCCAGCGCGGTGAGCAGCCACCAGGCGCTCATCTCGCCGTTGTCCTCATCGCCCGGGTAGCCCTGGCCGATCTGCTCGCCCACGAACAGGCGCCGCTGCACCTCGCGCACGACCCGGGAGGCCTCCTCGGGTGCGCCCACATGGTGGAAGAGGAAGGGGATGTGGTGCGAGGGCTGGTTGGACATGCCGAACTGCCCCATCCGCACCGCCCGCGCCTCGACCATCTCGTGGATCACGTCCCCGTAGCTGCCCGGGAGGTCCGCCCGCTCGGGGGTGGCGAAGAACTGCTCGAGACGCCCGCGGAGCATGTGCCGGCCGCCGTACAGCGTCGCCAGCCCTTCCCCGTCGTGCGGGACGTGGAAGGCGAAGTTCCACCCGTCGGTCTCGGTGTAGTCCCCGCCCCACACCCGCGGGTCGTACTCCTGGGGGCTCTGCGCGAAGTCGCCGTCGGGCCGACGCCCCTGGAAGAACTCGATCGCGGGATCGAACAGCAGCGGATAGTTCAGGCTGCGGGCTCGCAGGTAGTTCGCCTCCTCCTGCAGCTGCGCCGCCGCCTTCTCGTCCCCCTCCTCGGCGGCTCGGCCCGCGAGCAGCTCGGCCTGGGCCGCGAGGCCCGCATCGTTGATATGTGCCTCCAGCGCCCAGGAGACCGACTCCGCGGTGTCGGTGTCGACGTAACCGGTGAACACCGCCCGCTCATTGCCCTTGCGCCCCACCTCCGGGAAGGGTGGGGCGACGGTGGCGTTGCGCAGCCCGGACTCGTAGGCGGATCGTGCATCGGGCAGCGGCACCCCCTTGACCTGGAGGTCGGCGAAGGCGATGTCACTGCTGGTGCCGGTCATGCAGTCCGCGTAGCCGGGCGCGGACCAGCGGGCGATCCAGCCGCCTTCGCGGTACTGCTGGACGAACCCGTCGGCGAGCTGCGCCGCGAGCTGCGGGTACAGCAGCGCGTAGGCGGGCCAGGCGGTGCGATAGGTGTCCCAGAAGCCGTGGTTCACGTAGAGCATGCCGGGCAGGACCTGCGCATCGCTGCGACTGTCGGTGGCCTCACCCTTGACGGGCAGCACCGGGCTCGCATGCACCGGCTCCGGCCGGGCGGGGGTCCCGGCGTTCTCCCAGTGGGAGCTGGGGTAGAGGTTCAGCCGGTAGAGGTTCCCGTACAGGGTGCGGCGCTGCGCCGGGGTCGCCTCGGGCACCTCGATCACCTGCAGGCGCTCCACCCATGCGCCGTGGGCGGCGGTGCGGATCTCCTCGAAGGAGCGGCCGGTGAGCTCCTGGGCGAGGGTGCGGCGGCCCTGCGTGAGACCGAGATAGCTGGTGGCCAGGCGCACGGTCACGCTTCGGGTGCCCGGGGCGAAGCTCAGCACGCTGCCGGTGCTCCCGTCGCGGGCCGGCTCCACCGAGACCGGTGCCGGATCCACCTCGGCCACCACGTACATGCGGGTCGTCCCCTCGCCGCGGTCGGATCCCGGTGCGGGCGAGGAGTCGACCCAGGCCTGCACCCGGCCGTCGAACACGGCCCCGGCCGCATCGATGCGGGCGTGCTCGTCGACGCCCTCGAACAGGAGATGGAGATTCTCGGACTGGGCTGCCGGGGCGGGCAGATCGATCTCGCAGATGGCGCCGTGGTCCGTCGGCGCGAGCCTCAGCGCGAGGTCGCCGTCGAGCGCGACCTCGTACAGATCGGGCTGGGCCGTCTCCCGGTCATGGTCGAAGGCTCGTGCCCGGGCCGCAGGTCCCGTCTCCGGCGACGACCCCAGCAGCGGCATCAGCAGGAACTGCTGACGGTCCCCCATCCAGGGGCTGGGCTGGTGGGAGACCGCCATCCCCTGCAGGCGGGGTCGATTGTCGGGCCCGTTCGCGCGGTGGTATTCGTACAGCCAGCGGCGAGTGCGGGCGTCGGTGGCCGGGGTGAACAGGGCGAAGCCGTTGGGCATCGCGGTCAGCGGCAGCGTGTTCCCGCGCGAGAAGTCGCCGGAGGCGTGAGTGCCGCGGCGGGTGTCGACCCAGGCCACCGGGTCCGTCAGCGGTGGGTCCTCCGGGCGCGGTGCGAGGTAGGGGCCGTCGAGCCATCCGGTCAGCTCCAGGGCATCCCGATGAGGATCCGCGATCCCGTCGAGCAGGTCGCCGTCGGGGTCGGCCGGTGCGTCGAGGACCAGCAGCACCTCCGTGACGGTGCGGCCGACGAGGGCCGCGAGGTCGATCTGCACGTCGTTCCACTGGTCCGGGTAGAGGATCGCCCCCTCGCCGAGTCCGCGTGCCGTGGCGAGGGTGCCGTACTGGTCACGGGGCGTGTGGGAGGACAGCCGGCTGCCGTCGTCCAGGACCAGGTCGACCGCGACGCAGGTCGCACCCCAGGTCTGGTCCACGTCCAGCACCGGGTGCACGAACCAGCGCAGGACGTCTCCGGGGGCGATCGCCCGTCCGGTCAGCGCTTCTGCGCCCGGAGGGCCCGGCACCGACGCTTCGCACCGCTCCCCGGCGGCACCGGTGAAGCGCATGGCCGAGGATGCGAGGAAACCCGCCGCGTCCTTGCTGGTCGGTGAGCCGACGGGGCCCGGGTCTGCGGTGACGATCATGGGGACAAGGCTATCGACAGCACGGGCGTCGAGCGGCGAGGCAGGCCCGGCATGGGGACCGCTCCCCATCGCGCCTTGTGCGTCGGCGAGGAATACTGCTCCCATACCTCGCACCGTCTCGCGTCTTCGGGAGAATCCAATGGTCTACGCGCAGCCACCGCAGGGGCGACCGATGCCGTCCCCCTCGGGACGGCCCAAGCGCCCGATGTGGCACTGGTTGCTCCTCGGCGGTGCGGGTGCCCTCGGACTGCTGGTGGTGGGCGTCTTCGCGGTCGTCATCGCGTTCCAGGTGCTGACGCGCGGCGATCCGCAGTCGACCCTCGAGGACTTCTACTCCTCGCTCGAGAGCACCGACTGCGAGCTGTTCATGGAATCCACGACCGACGAGTTCCGTCAGGCGACCGGTCTGACGAGCTGTGAGAGCTTCGAGGGGGCCCTGGGCGACGTCAGCTCGGTCGACTACCAGGTCGACGACCGGATCAACCGCCAGGGCTATGCGATCTTCGAGGTCACCGAGACCTATTCCGACAACGGCGAGGACGTCGAGGTCGAGCTCCGCTACTACGTGCGCCGCACCGACGGCCAATGGGATCTCGACGGCATCGAGCTGGTCGCGGAGGGCGGGGAGCCGATCACCTGATCGTTCCCCCACCACCACGCCGGCGCCTGTCGACTAGGCGAGGCCCCGCTGCGGGCAGGCATCTCGGTGGCTGCGGCACCGCGCCTGGTAGGACTCGGCCCCTCCCACCTGGGCGGTGGTCGTCTCCAGTGCCGACGCGCCATCGGCGATCAGACGCACATGGAAGGCGGCGTCGGCGCCGCAGACCGTGCACACGGCGGTGAGCTTGACGACCTCCTCGGCCATCGCCATCAGGGTGGGCAGCGGTGCGAACGGGCCCCCGTCGAAGGTGATGCACAGCCCCGCGACCTCGACCTGGATACCGGCCCCCAGCAGAGCCTCGATCGCGGGGACGAGGGCGGGACCGAAGAACTGTGCCTCGTCGATGGCGATGATGTCGGGGATGTCGGGCTCCTCCGCCCCGGGCGGGATCCGCAGCTGCTCGGCCCGCTCGAGCATTCTCGCCGGCGTGCTGCGCCCGGCGTGCGTGCTCAGGCGGCCCGCTCCGCCGCGCGAGTCGAGACGGTGTCCGATCACCTCGACCACGAGTCCTGCCAGCCGGGCCCGATGGACCCTGCGCAGCAGCTCTTCGGTCTTGCCGGCGAACATCGGGCCCGCGATCACGTGCAGTCGTCCTGCCTCCATGGGGCGCATGGCAGCAGGCTACGCGGGTACCGGGACCGCCGGTACCGTGGACGGATGAGCACTCGGCGCCCCTCCCCGCTGGCCGGCCGCAAGCCCACCAGGAATGATCTGTCCGCTTTCGCGACCCCGGACCCGCACGCGATCGACGACGTGCTGCCCGATCCTGGCGGTCCCGGCGGGGACGCGCCTCTCGCTCTGCTCATCGTCGGCATCAATCCGGGGCTCTGGACCGCCGCGGTCAATGCTCCCTTCGCCCGCCCCGGCAACCGGTTCTGGCCCTCGCTCCATCGCGCCGGGCTCACTTCTCGGCTGGTCGATGCGTCCTGCGGGCTGGACGACGGGGACGAACAGGACCTCCACGAACGCGGCATCGGGATCACGAACATGATCGGCCGTGCGACCGTGCGCGCTGACGAGCTGAGCCGCGAGGAGCTGCGGCGAGCGGGCCGGGAGCTGGTGTCACGGGTCAGCGTGCTGCGGCCACGGACGGTCGCGATCGCCGGGATCACCGCATTCCGCACCGCCTATGCACTGCCGAAGGCCCGGTTGGGTCTCCAGGATCCCGCAGTGGTGGAGGGCTGGCCCGCGGACGTCCCCCTGTGGGTGGTGCCGCAGCCGAGCGGGCTGAACGCCCACGCCAATATCGCCTCGTTGGCAGCCACTTGGCGCGACGTCGCCCGCACTGCGGGAGTGGCGTACCGGGACGAGGACTGACGGCCACGGGGCGAGGCGGCGGAGGCGAGCACGGCACCGATCACCGGGTGGCGCTTGCGGCGGCCGATGGCGCATGGAAAGGTTGAGCGGACCCAGGCGGGGCGACGACGCCGAACTGGGCGCCGGTCCCCGCACGACGATCATGCTGGAGGTCCCCTGTGAAACTGCCCTGGCTCACCACCGTCCTCGACCAGTCCGGCCCGATCCTCTCGGTCCATCTCGACACCACCCGGACCGATCCCTCCGCGGCTGCCGAGCTCGAGGCGAGGTGGGCGAAGATGCGCTCCCAGCTCCGGTCCGAGGGCGCACCGTCGCAGCTGCTCGCCGAGATCGAGGAAAGGGTCCTCAGCCCCTCCTCCCTCGGCGGCCGGCACGGGCGGTCGATCTTCGCGACCGACACGCAGATCCTCGTGGACCGGGTACTGCCGGCGCCGCCGCTGCGGGAGTCCGCGCATCGCGGGGAGTTCCCACAGCTGCTGCCGCTCCTCCAGCTGATCCCCTTCGCCGTCAGCCAGTTGCTGATAGTGGTGGACCGGGCAGGCGCTGACCTGCACCTGCGCTCCTCGGAGAATCCCTCGATCAGCCATGGCCCGAACGGTCTGGGCGACGATTCGACGGTCGAGGGCGGCCACGACGTGCTGCACAAGGCGAGCGTCGGCGGAGGTCCGCAGCATGGCTGGCGCGCCGACAACTTCGAGGCGCGGGTCGAGGACTCGTGGGAGCGCAACGCCGACGTCGTCGCCGGAACCGTCGAGAAGCTCCTGCGCGAGCACCAGGTGGACATGGTGATGCTGAGCGGCGATGTGCGAGCGATCGGCCTGCTGCGAGATGCCCTGGGTCGGGAGACCCGCGATCGACTGATCGAGGTTCAGGGCGGCAGTCGCGGGGTTGCCCTGGATCGCGGTCCGTTCCGGGACGAGCTGAACCGTGCCACCCACGAGTTCATCACCGCGCGCCAGCAGAAGCTCGCAGCCCGTTTCCGGGAGAGCCAGGCCCGTGACGGCGCGTCCGTCGGCGGTGCGGCCGAGGTCGCTCAGGCCCTCGCTCGGGGACAGGTCGAGGAGCTGGTCTTCGTCAGCGGGAACGAGCCCGCCGGGATCGAAGAGCTGCTGCGCGCGGCGCTGGCCACGGACGCGGCCATCTCGGCGCTCGAGGAGGACAAGCTCGGGCTCCCCGACTGGATCGGGGGGCTGCTGCGCTGGCGTGACGGGTCCCCCCCCTCCAACAGCATCGGTTCGATGTCCGGGGACTTGCGCCGCGAGTGATGCCCTCCCCGTGCCGCGCGATGGACGGTCGACCGGCGGTGTCGACCCGTCGACCGTGCGGTGGGGACCCTGGACCACGGCGTCCGAGCGCACGAGGTTGGAGGTGCGGGCCGATGGCGGCGTGGATCCGTCGAGACCAGGAGGAGAGCATGCCCGAGGCTTGGAGCCGGAAGCGCGAACGCCAATACCAGCACATCAGGGACGGCCAGTTGGACCAGGGCGTCTCGCAGGAGGAGGCGGAGGAGATCGCCGCCCGCACCGTGAACAAGACTCGCGCGCAGGAGGGTGAGGCGGAGGAGGCGAGCCGCACCTCGCTCGAGGACGAGCCCTCCTCACAGCGCGGCGGCCGGCACTCCCACTCCGGGCCGCAGGGCCGCACCAAGGAGCAACTCTACGAGGACGCGAAACGCCAGGAAGTCGACGGACGGTCGTCGATGACCAAGGACGAGCTGCGCGACGCCGTCGAGGACAGGTGAGCCGGGGACGTTCCGCCACCGGACGACCTCAATGCCCGCCCATGAGCCGGCTGCAGTCTCGGCGACGGCAACGGGGGATTGTCTGTTGCGCAATGACCCACCCTCGGCGAGGCAGCAGGATTGCACTCAGCGCCACGGCGATCGAGCACCTGTCACTGGCTTTCTCCGTCTTCGACGCGATCCTGCTCACGCACCGCAAGGACCAGCATCACCTGGGCGGCGAGATAGGTGGCCATCACCCACACGCTGTGTGCGGGCAGCGAGAGCGCCCCGAAGGCGTCCAGTGCGATCAGAGAATCGGAGACGACGAACACCGCTCCCCCGATCCCACCGAGCGTCCCCATTCCCGTCGCCAGCAACGCCATCACGCACAGCACCGCCGCATAGACCATGACCGCCGGCAGCAGCACCCTCGCGCCCGGGGCCGAGAGCGCCACGACGGTGACGGCGACGAGCAGGTAGGGCAGCGCCGCCAGGGGCCGGACCAGCAGCGAGCGATGTCGCCGGGGCCAGAACGCGATCGAGTAGAACAGCTGTGCGCCCCAGAAACTGCCCAGCATGCCGAGGAATCCGGGATCGCCGTCGAGGAAGCGCGGGATCGTGTCCCCGAGCCAGGAGCAGCCGAGGCCGAGGAAGGTCAGCCGCACCAGACGGCCGCGCGGTGGTCCGGTGCCCGCCCACAGGGCGGAGGCCAGCAGTGGCATCAGAAGCACCTGCGTGATGTCCGCGACCACAGCGCACCCGATGAGCTGCGCCGACAGGTGGACGGCGCCGATCACCGCCAGGACGGTCAGCGCGGCACGCATCGACTACTCCGGCATGCCGGAGCGCCCGTGCCGGCGGGGCCAGACGCGCCCTACTGCGAGGACCTCGACGATTCTTCTCCGCATGCCAGGAGGATACGTACCGGTCAGCGACGTGGGAATCACCGGCCGGACGCTGCATGGTCCCTCTTGTCTCCGCCCCGCGGAGAGGCGTGGCACAGCTGAGCCGCTCGGGAGTGACGTGGCAGACAGGCTCAAGCAAAAGATCACAAAACCATCACGACACGACTGAAGTCATCCATCATCGCAGGTCAGAAGCGGGGATCGCGAGCGTCTGCCCGTCAATCCCGCTCCTCGATCCGGTCAATTCTCCGTCAGACGGGCGCATCCCCCCTTGCCCCGAGG
>JAKDNE010000141.1 GCA_030451965.1 Brachybacterium sp.
AGGGGCAGTGGTACCCCTCGGAGTGGGAGAGCTACCTCGTCATCGACGTCTCCGAGGACGGCACGGCCTGGGAGCGCGCCGCCCGCCACGCCACGATGCGCCAGGACCAGGACATCCTGTACTGGGAGTTCGGCCAGTACTACCCGGCACGATTCGTGAGGATCACGCTGGCGTCGAAGGACGATCGGCTCCACGAGGACTTCGGCATCCAGGACATCCAGGTCTTCGCCCTGCCCGAGGGGGTCGAACCGCCCGAGCGGCACGAGGCGCCCGCCGACGGCGGGCAGGAATTCGCGTACGTGCCCACCGAGGAGACCGTCAACCGCGCCCAGGAGCTGGCGCTCGCCCACGGGCTGGTGGTCGCGCAGTGGGCCACCTCGGACGGGTACGCCGCCGGCTCGCTGGATGCGCGCGAGTTCGAGCACTTCGCACGCCCCACCGCGCAGTTCTACGATCCCGACTTCGGCAACACCGACTTCATGGCGTTTAACCCCGAGGCGACCTGGGGCATCGCCAAGGCCCCCGCCGGTGGCAACGGGATCCAGGACGCGGGCGACCCCCACGAGTACATCCCCGAGGCGATGCGCCCCTACCAGGCGCGATACATCGACGCGCAGTACGGCGACGAGGGCCAGTACTCCAGCGCCGAGGTCGACGCCTTCGCACGCTGGTTCGAGTTCTCCCGCGACACCTACCCGCAGGCGATCACCCACTCGAACCAGAACAGCAATCCGACGTGGGCGGACCTGGAGAACTTCCGCCACTACGTGCGCACGGCCAAGCCCGACCTGGCCAGCTTCGACCACTACTACTGGGGCGGCGGCGACGTGTTCGGCTCCCACGGCCCCGCCGCATGGGACGCCACGAACCATCTGCTGGGATTGGGGGTGTGGCGGACTCAGCGTCAGGTGGCGCTGGAGGGCCTGACCGGCGACGGCAGCGAGCCCATCCTGTTCGGCCAGTACCTCGACGCCTTCGACCTCAACGGGTCGCAGTCGCAGAAGGCGATCGTGACCAGCCTGTCCCTGGCCAGCGGGATGAAATGGCTCTCGCTGTTCCGCATCGAGATCAACCGGTACGACGGCAACAGCTTTTTCGACATCGATGGCGCGCCGACCCGCGCCTACTGGGAGACCTCGGACATCCTCCACCGCGCGAGGCAGCTGGGGCGGTTCCTGGTGCCGCTGACGAATGACTGGGTCGCTATCCAGCCGGGCGAGCATCGAGAGGACGGGACCACCGTCACGAATTCTGTCCCCAGCGGCTTCCGCCTGGGCAGCCTCGAGGCGAGCCTGCCCGAGCTGTCCGAGTACGGGATCGCGCGCATGGAGGTGGAAAACGTCGGGACCGCGAACGACGGCCTGCCCGGGGACGTCGCGCTGGGCTTCTTCTCACCCCTGCCGGGCCTGACGGACTCCCAGGCGAAGGAGGTCTTCGGGGCCGAGGACCCGCGCGCCTTCATGCTGGTCAACGGCCTGATCAGCAATGCGGAGCTGCCCTCGACGAAGAAGCTGGTGCGCTACGACGAGGGCCAGTACTGGCAGACCGCGCAGGAGATCACCCTGGTCCTGACGCCCCCGGCGGGAGCCGAGCTCATGCAGGTGGATCAGCACACCGGAGAGGCCGAGCGGGTGAAGCTCACCCGCACCCCGGTGGGCGAGCACGGGAAGGGCCATGAGCACGAGCTCTCGCTCACCGTGACCATCGGTGGCGGGAAGAGCGAGCTGTTCTACTGGACCTCCCCCGCGCTCACGGTGAGCACCGAGGAGAACCCCACGGTGATCGGGGTGGGCGGCAGCGGCACAGTGCCGGTGACGCTCACCAATGCGGGCGCGAAGCGCACGAAGAAGATCACCATGGATCCCGTCGCTCCCGAGGGCTGGGCCCTGGAGGGGACCTGGCCCCGCGAGCTCGGCGCCCTGAAGCCCGGCGCGAGCACCACCGTGGACCTGGAGCTGAGCAACGAGGGAGTCTCCGGGGACGCGGTGATCGATCTGGGGCTCCGCATCCACAAGGTCAGCTCCTCGGCCGCGATCACGGTGCGCGGCGAATGCTCGGGAGAACTGATCGTCCCGACACCGTATGCGGTGGACTCCGAGGAGACGGACGCCGAGGACGGCTCGATGGGCAACGTGGCGGATGAGGATCCCAGCACCTTCTGGCGCACGCAGTGGTCCGCCTCGTCCCCGGGCTACCCGCACTGGATCGTGCTGGATCTCGGGAGCAGCCAGGACATCTGCTCATTGCGCTACCTGCCCCGCCAGGATGCAGCGATGGGCCGGGTCAAGGACTACGCGGTGTACGTCTCCGAGGACCCGGAGCAGTTCCCCGACTCCCCCACCGCGAGCGGCACCCTGCCCTCCGATGGTGAGGAGAAGTCGATCGGGGTGCTGGCCCAGGGCCGGTACCTGAAGTTCGAGGGGACCAGCTCCTGGGACGGCAAGCCGTTCATGGTCGCGGCGTCCCTGGCGGTGAGCCTGGGCTGACGACGCGGCCGACGCGCTCATCCCTGCATCGCGGCCCGGGGGGGGGGGGGCCATTGGGCGGGGGCCCCCCCCCCGGCCCGGGGGCCGGGGGGGCCCCCCGGGGCCCCCCGCGCCCCCCCCCCCCGCCGGCCGGGGGGGCGGCCCCCCTCCCGCGGGGCCCCCCCCCCCGGGCCGTGCGCGTTGAGCTCCCGGCAGGTCCCTCCCGTCTCCCAGTCGCAGGACCTACCCTCGAAGCATCTGCATCCGCTGCCGTGCCTGCCCCGCGACCAGGAGGAATCATGCTTCTCGAACGGATCTATGACGAGGACCTGTCCCAGACCAGCTACCTCATCGCCTGCCAGAAGAGCGGTGACGCGCTGGTGGTGGACCCGCGGCGCGACATCCAGGTCTACCTGGACCTCGCCGCACAGCACGGCCTCACGATCACCGCAGTCGCCGAGACCCACCTGCACGCCGACTTCCTCTCCGGCGTGCGCGAGCTGGCCGCCGCCACCGGCGCGACCGCCTATGTGCCCGGCACCGGCGGGGAGGGCTGGCAGTACGGCTTCGAGGCCGAACGCCTGGCCGACCACGACACCATCACGCTCGGCAACATCACGATCACCGCCCGCCACACCCCGGGCCACACCCCCGAGCACCTCTCCTACCTGATCACCGACGGCGCCTTCGCCGACGAGCCCGGTTATCTGCTCAGCGGCGACTTCGTGTTCTCCGGCGACCTGGGCCGGCCGGACCTGCTGGATGAGGCCGTGGGCATGGAGAACACCCGCTTCGAGGGAGCGAAGCAGCTGTTCGCCTCCTTGAAGACCGTGTTCCTCACCCTCCCCGATCATGTGCAGGTCTTCCCCGGCCACGGCGCCGGCTCAGCCTGCGGCAAGGCGATCGGGGCCCTGCCCTCCACGACGGTGGGGTACGAGCGGCACTTCGCCTGGTGGGCCGAGCACCTCAGCAACGACGACGAGCAGGGCTTCATCGATGAGCTGCTGGACGGCCAGCCCGACGCCCACGCCTACTTCGCCCGGATGAAGCGCCAGAACCAGGAGGGCCCCGCCCTGCTCGGTGAGCGCGTGAGGCCCCGCGAGGTCTCGGCCGAGGAGCTGATGCGCGGCCTGGGCAGCGGTGACCTGGCCCTGGTGGACACCCGGCCCGTGGCCGAGGTCCATGCCGGCACCGTGCCCGGGGCGCTGAACATCCCCTCCCTCGACAAGGCCGCCGGCCACATCGCCTGGGCCTTCGACCCGGACACCGATGAGGCGCAGCTGGTGGTCCTCGCGAAGGACGCCGACCGCGCCGCCGAGTACGGCGACCACTTCGTGCGCGTCGGCATCGACTCCCTGGTCGGGTATGTGCCGACGTTCGAGGGCCTGCCGAGCGTCGTGCCGTCCATGGTCTCCCCCGGCGAGCTGGAGCAGCAGAACGACGTGGCGGCGCTCGTGGATGTGCGCACCCGCAACGAGTACGCCGCCGGCACCGTGCCCGGGGCGCAGCAGCTCTCCGCCGGCACGATCCTGTTCCGCCAGAGCGAGCTGCCGGAGCCGGATGCGGGGCCGCTCGTGACCTTCTGCCAGTCCGGGCTGCGCAACACGGTGGCCGCCTCAGCCCTGCGCCGCGCCGGCTTCGACGTGATCGAGCTGGACGGCAGCTATGCGGCCTGGGCCCGGTGGAGCGCTGAGAAGACCGAGACCGCCCCCGCCGAGAGGACCGCCTGAGATGTGCCGACCCGTCACCTGTTCCACCTGCGGAAAGACCACCTGGTCGGGCTGCGGCGGGGACTTCTGGAGTGTCAGCGCCAGGCGAGTTCCGTATGGTTCCATGTCGTACCGTTCACAACACCCTCAAGCACCGGGTCGATGAAGTGCCGCATGACCTCCATCGCAGCGTCCACACGAGGGTAGCGCTCACAGGCGGGAACGTCCTTGGCGAGCTTCGCGTATACGGCTCCCCAGGCGGTGGGAACGGTGAAAGTGCCCGGGAGTGTGAGCCCACGAATGCCGGCCTCGATCTCCAGGGCTCGACGGAGCTTTACGCCGTCCACGTCCTGGGTAACGGCGATGAGAACCAGGTCGACAAGGTCCTTCTCGCGAGTGGACGGCTTCCCACCGTAGTGAACGAGAGTCGCACAGATCTTGTCAGCGATCTGATCCACGATCGGATAGAGCCGATAGTCGCTGCTCGGCAGTTTTGGCAGGTCGAGCGCATGGGCCGGCGTCGCGACGGCAACTGCATCCGTGGTGGCGACGCCGACGACGAGGTCGACGTGGAGAGCGCCCTTCCTCTTCACGCCGATATACACGTCAAAGCTGATTCGGCACCCCTCGGTAGCCGTCTGCTGCTCGCCTCCCAGGGCAGCTGAGTAGCCCATGTACTCGAAACGAAAGAAGTCGTCGAGCACCACTTTCGCGCGGTCCCGCAGGTCATCGAGCGCACCATCCAAGCTCTGATCCCGGCGGAACAGATCCACGTCTGTCGTCGCCCGGGCCGACGCCAGCCGTGCCAGCATGCCGGTTCCTCCCTTGAGCACCCATCCGACATCGACTGGGTCGTCGAAGATCCTGCTCAAGAAGCGGTGGAAGTACTCCAACCGGATTCGCTCGTTCACCGACAGCGATGGATCGACCTTGTGCGCCCTCTTTGCGGCAGCGGCGATGGCGGACTCGACGGCCGCCGGACTGCCATAGCGCTCCTCCGTCATGACTGTCCCTCCCCGATACCGCGTGGACGCTCCGTGGATCTCAGAAGCACGGACCAGTCGATCGCCTTCATCGTGACCTCCATATCAGCGTGAGCCTTCGCTGTTACACGGGCGACTGCCTCGGCAGCACCCGACGTCGCGAGTGCCCTCCCGCTGTGCTTGTTGATCTCGTGGATCACCGGCTCGATCGAAGCGTTCACAGCATCCGTGAGAATCTCGTGGATCCGCTCCGCCTGCTCGCCCGGGAGGGCTGCCTCGATGCTCGCGGTCGCCGAGGCGAGGACAGCGTCCAGTGACGCCGTATTGACCTTTCGCATCTGCTCCGCATAGTTGGACAGCACCAGCTCTCCTAGCTGAGGAGCTGCCGCGACCTGGGCCGCAAGACTGGAGAGGTCTATACCGGCGAGCCGCAGGAGCTCGTCATACACCGATCGACCATCCCCTTTGCCGAAACCGTTCCGTTCTGCAAGAGGATGGAGCAGTGCGACGAGCCGGTCGGTGTCGAGCCGTGACTGCCGCGCCGCATCGCGGAGAACGTCAGCGATGGTACTGAGATCCTGCCTGTCCTCGACCAGATCAGCGATGGTCCGCTCGGGGGTCGTCACGGGAAGCCCGCCCCGAATGGTGACATCCGCATCGGGAAGCACGCGAGTGCGATACCGGATCTCGGGCCGCTGCGTCTGCTTGCGCGTCGGTGTTGTGAACTCATGCTTCACCGGGCGCAGATCACCGATACCGAGCAGCACAGACGCGGATCCCCCAGAGACGACCGCCGCCCTCGGGCTTTCGCCGAGGCGCTCATACGCGAGCTTGGTCGGATCGGTCATGAGCCATGCCGCACGCAGATCCTCGTGCTCCTCGCTCGGTGCGCCGCTGTCTCGGTACACGCCGTGAGCCAGTCGAGTCAGGTCACCGGATTCGGTCAGCCGCGAGAGCGTCATCGGAGAGACACCGCGGGCTCGAGCCTGCGCGGAGGTGACCATGCCCCACTGGGACTCAGTCACCTCCGCCAGAACGCGTAGCGCCTCTCGTGCCTTCATGCTTGAATGATAACGCCTTGAGCGTTACTTTCCAAGCGCATTTCGGTGCGCAGCTTGCATGCGGAGGCGTCACGGCGTGCGACGGCGCACATGATCAGTTGCGGCGCAGGTACTCGAGGAACTCGAGTGTCCGCCCGCTCAACCCGCGGGCGTTCGTCGAAGAATCTCTTGCGGGTGGTGTCTTCCTCTCGGATCCGAGCGTCGGCATCGGCCTCGAGCACGGGCCCCGCCCCTTCGGAGTCGTTCGCGAGGACCGAGGCGGTGACGCCCGTGGGGGGCAGGTGCGGTCGGAGACGAGGAAGGAGTCGTCGGCGCTCAGAGGATTGCCCAACCACACGACCAGCTGCGTCCTGCCGGCCTCGGCCGCCTCCCCCAGCCAGCCCGTCCCGATGCTCGAGGCGATCAGGACGATCGCGATCAGGCCGCCGGTGACGTAGAGCAGCATCTGCACCACGTCCACCCGCACCACCGTGGTGACCCCGCCGATGACGGTGAACAGGAAGGTCACCCCGGCGCTGGTCTCGGTGGCGGGCAAGGCGAGCGCGAGAACTCAGTGCCCGGCAGCGACCGGCGCTCCGCAATCGCCGGGGAGCCACTGACGATTCACAGCCCGCCCGACACCCTGAGCCGACGGAACATCGGTCCCGTTCAGCGGGCATCCGATGCAGAAAAGTTACACATGTCAGCAGCGACACAGTCGCTTCGGGCGTCATCTGTCCGACCAGTAGTTGATGCTGTAACTACTCGGCACTCCTCCTCATGACTGGGGCGTCGACGCCCGAGAACCACCGCACGGCTCACCGGAACGAGAGAGCCCGCGCCGTGGGGACACGGGCACATCCCTTCCCGCTTCGGGTGCTGCCGACACGCCCGAACTCAGCATCAGGAGCAGCCTGTGTCCTCCACGGATCCTCAGGGGCAGAACCAGCCCCAGTACGACCCCTCGTCCGCTCAGAATCAGTTCGGCGCCCCGTACGGCGCGGCGCCCGGCCAGACCGCGCCTGGCGCGCCTGGCACACCGAAGAAGGGCGGCAAGGGCAAGTTCATCGCCCTGGGCTGCGGCATCCTCGCCCTCCTCATGCTCGTCCTGCTCGGCGGGTGCGCCGCACTCATCGCGACCAGCGGCGACGACTCCGAGGGCAATATCCCCGCCCCGGAGTCCTCGCAGCAGGGCGAAGCCCCCGCCGAGGACGAGGACGAGGCGGATGCCGAGCCGGCCGAGCAGGAGGAACCCGGCGAGGACGAGGCTGAGGAGGACGCATCTGACGAGGAGGCCCCGGCCGAGGACTCCGGTGTCCCGGCCGATCACAAGTCGGCGCTGACCTCCGCGGAGACCTACTCCGACATGATGGACATGTCGAAGAAGGGCATCTTCGAGCAGCTCACCTCCGAGTACGGCGACCAGTTCTCCGACGAGGCCGCGCAGTACGCGATCGACACCATCGACGCGGACTGGAACGAGAACGCACTGGGCTCGGCGGAGTCCTACTCGGACCTGTTGCACATGTCCAAGCAGGGCATCTTCGAACAGCTGATCTCCGAGTCCGGCGATCAGTTCACCGAGGAGCAGGCTCAGTACGCGATCGACACCATCGACGCGGACTGGAACGAGAACGC
>JAKDNE010000142.1 GCA_030451965.1 Brachybacterium sp.
GCCGTGTCCGGGCCGATCATCAGGCGCAGAACGGGCGAGACCTCGTAGTCGTCGCCCTGCTCCTCGAGCAGCCCGGCACGCTGCACCTTGCCGATCGAGGCGCGCACCTCCTTCGCGAAGCCGGCCTCGTCGGTCGAGGTGGTGCGACGGTAGGCGGCCAGTGCCTGCTGCAGCTCCGCCTCGGAGACCACGGTGCGCTGACCGCGCGAGGACTGGGTGAGCAGCATCTGCCGCAGGACCAGCATCAACACCGAGTCCAGACGGTTCATACCGGTCAGCCGGCGCAGCAGCTTGGGGGCGTCGGGATCCTCCTCGCTCTGACGCACGAAGGCGACCTGGGCGTCGTCATCGACGATCAGCTCGAGGAAGAGGTCCGCCAGGCGGGCCTCGATCGCGGAGCGGTCCCGCAGCAGCTGGGCGTACCGGGCGCCGTCGCGACGCCCATCGAGGAAGGGTCCCTGCAGCAGATGGACGAGCACCCGGCGGGACTCATCGAGCAGAGCCGTGCCGGGAGCGGACGGAGCCTCCCCCTCGGCAGGGGCGGCATCGACATCGGTGCGGGGTGCGGAAGTGCTCACGAGCGCCTACCTTACCGGCGCACGCACAGGGGCACGAGACCGCCGCTCAACAGGCCGGCGACCCGAAATGCCCCCCTGGAGGCCGCTTATCTGGTGGAATCAGCGGTATACGCAGGAAGACCTCCGTGCGCACAGTGCGGAGGAGTCGACCGCAAGGAGCCGACCATGGAACTGTCCACACCCGTCATCATCGGGATCGTCGTCGTGGTGCTCGTCATCCTGATCATCCTGATCGTCCTCGGAGTCCAGTCCTCCAAGCGCAGGAAGGCCCGGCAGCTGGAGGCCGACCGCCAGCGGGCCGCGCAGCTGCGCGATGAGGCGAGGGCCCAGGAGACGACCGTCCAGGAACGTGACCTCGAGGTGCGTGAGACCGAGCTGCAGGCCGACCGCGCCCACCTGGAGGCCGCACAGAAGGCGAAGAAGGCCGAGCAGGACCGCGTCGCGGCCGAGCTCCGCCGCACGGACGCGGAGAAGCAGCGGGCCGACGTCGAGCAGGAGCGCGGAGGCATACAGGACCGGCTCGCCGAAGCCGATCGCCTCGACCCCGATTCCGCTGACGATGCTCCCCGCCGTTCCGGTGACCGTACGCCGATCGCCGGCGCGGGAGCAGCAGCCGGCGCCGGTGCCGGTGCCGCCGCCGCGGCCCCGCACGACGACGATCGCGATCGCTCGGTCCACCACGACGTCGAGCACGCCGATGCGGCACGCGACGGCGCAGCGCACGACGGCATCGAGCACGACCGCACAGCGCACGACGGCGGCCTGCACGATGGGGTCGGCCACGACCGCGCCGCTCACGACGACGCCGCCCGGTCCACCGGACACGGCCGTCGTGCCGCGCGTCCCGCGGACGAGGAGCTGCTGAACGAAGACGCGCCGGAGCGCACCCCGGATGACGGCGCCACCGACGGCACGCGCGTCGACGCCGAGCCCCGGACAGGCACCGCGGCCGGTGCCGCGGCGGGGTCCGGCACCGGCGAGGATCACGGCGGATACCTGGACTCCACCGGGACGGTCGATGGCTCCTACCCGCAGCAGACCCCTCCCGCGGACCAGCAGTTCGGTCACCCGACGGAGCAGGGCGGACGCCAGACCCCTCCCGCTGATCAGCAGTTCGGCCGCCCGGAGTGGCACGAGGCGCAGAACGGCCAGGGAGAGCCGGGCCTCCGGCCGGAGCCCCGCGACGCGCAGCGCGGCGAGAGCGATCGCCTCGACGAGCAGGACCCGTTCTTCCACCAGCAGCAGCAGCTGCGGGAGCAGGACGAGGGCGGGGAGCTGCCCCTGCGGGAGCCGGAGTCCGGCGATCCGCAGGACGGCTCGCACCGCGACTGAGCGGCACCACCGCTGAGCTGGGCGCTCGCCCGCTGCGGTGCGCATCGACGGCGGCCGGGGGACCTCGAGAAGAGGTCTCCGGGCCGCCGTCGTCACGTCGGCCGCCCCGTACCGCGTCCTGCCGCGGCCGTGCCAGACTGACGACCATGCCCACCGGCCCCTCGCGCACCCGCATGGACGACCTCACCGTCGAACGGGTGCTGCGCGTGGTCGAGGCGATCCCGTCCGGACGGGTCGCGGCCTACGGCGAGATCGGCGCGATCGTCGGCGTCGGCCCCCGCCTGGTGGGCCGCATCCTGCGCACCTGGGGGTCCGGGGTCCCGTGGTGGCGGGTCACCAGCGCCTCGGGCGACCATCCGCTGCTCGCCCGCGCGCTGCCCCACTGGGACGCGGAAGGCATCGAGCTGGCCCCGCACGGTCGCGGGTGCCCGATAGCGAGGTTCGGCGCGGATCTCGAGGAGCTCCGGGAGCGCGCCCGGCCCGCCCTCGCGGAGCTCGACGGAGCCTGAGCGCTCCGACGCGGTGCCCAGCTCACTCGACCGGGACGTCCTCCAGGAAGTAGTACGCGGGCACCTTCGCCGCATAGTCGTTGCCATCCAGCTCACGCCAGGTGACGATCTCCGTGGACCCCTCGCGCTCCTGCGCATGGCTGGTCGCCAGGAACATCAGGCCGATCACGCTGGCGAGCCCCTGCTCGGCGGGCCGCTCACGCAGCACGTCCCCGAGGGAGGCCTGGCCGCTGCGACCCCGCACCTCGTTGATGTTCACCGTCAGGCCCACCACGTCGATGTCATTGGTGCGGACCAGGTCCGCCAGCACCTCGACGCTGAGCGCGGTGGCGTCGTGCACCTCGGCCTCGGCGGGGGCGCCAGGATCTGTGGGGTCCTTCAGCCGGTGCTGGGACACGGAGCTCAGCAGCACCCGGGAGAGGTCCAGCTCGAGCGGGAAGGGTGTGCGGGTGGGCACCTCGTCCTTCTGCGCGAGTGCGAGCCCCTGGGCCTCCTGCAGCGTCTCCAGCAGCACTCGGTGCTGTCGGAAATCCTGCGAGCGCACGAAGCGGGCCAGTGACCGGTACAGCTCCGTCTTGACGTCGAGCACCTCCTGCGCCGGCTCGTAGAGGTCGCTGAACACGTTGGCGAGCTTCTCGCGCTCGTCCCGGCCGAGCGAGCGGGAGAAGTCCCGCTCGAGCAGGCGGTCCACCAGCTCCTGGGTGGTGCGGGTCTGGAGGGGATCGTTGAGCATCCGGAAGAACGCGGTGAAGGTCCGGCCCACGCTGGAGTGCCCCAGCAGGTCGTCGCCCGCCAGCAGCTGCTCGAGGATCTCGCCGCGCGAGCCCTCCGGGGAGAGGATCTGCTCACGCAGGTGCAGGTCCACGGCGCGCAGATCCTCCCGATACTGGAGGAAGTCACCGGAGAGCTCCGTCGCGATCTGCAGGATGTCCCGCAGCTTGTCGGTGGAGGCCTCGGGGCTGGGCAGCATCAGCTCGCCCTCGGAGAGGTCCCGGATCTCCGCCTCGATCCGCTCGCGACGACGCTGCAGGTCCGCCAGGCGCGCGTCCCGATCGGTCTCTGTCTCCTGGGCGAGGCGCTCGAACTGCTGGACCACCAGCTGCAGCCGTGACTGGGTCGTGGTGGGCCGATGCTCCTCGAGCGAGGCGATGAACTGGATCGCGTCGATCGTGGCCGGCGACGGCTCGAACGTGGTCTCGGTGTGCTGCGGATCGTCGCGGCGGGTCAGGTAGCCCTCGCGCACCCAGCCGTCCACGTACTCCGCGGCGCTGCGGCCCCCGCGCCCCTCCCCGGTGGGGTCGGGGTCCTCAGGCGCTTCGTCATCGGGATCGTCATGCAGCAGCGGCAGGTGCGCACCGACCCGGGCGACCAGTTCGCTGCGCGGAAGTCGGCGGTCGCCGGCAGGGAAGGTCGCCTGCAGGATCGCGAGCACCGCCGGCGCCTTCGTCGCGGCCAGGAGGCGCCAGGTGCTGGCCCGGCGCAGCTGCTCGTAGGACTCCTTGCGCGCGGAGACGGCGTCGCTGCGGCGGTCGGTCCACCGGTTCGGCTCGGTCGTGGTCACGAGGGGAGAGTCTAGCGTCCCGCCCTTCGGCGGTGGCGGCCGCCCACTGCCCCCGGACGCCGCCGATTTCGTTGCCAAGCTGTGTCCGGCGAGTCCCGCTGTCTGCTCTCCGCCTGGGGTAAGTTCACGACGTAGCGAAACTCTGCTCGCCGGTGGCGGTGCACGATTTCCGCCTCGTCATCGTCATCTTCGAAGGAGAACCCCATGCAGCGTAGGAACTTCCTTGTCCTCTCCGGCGCCGGCCTGGCCGCGGCGGGCCTCACCGCCTGCGGCGGCTCCGGCTCCGGCGGCTCCGGCGGCGGCGAGAGCAGCTCGGAGGTCGAGGTCTTCACCTGGTGGGCCCAGGGCTCGGAGAAGGCCGGACTGGATGCACTGGTGGCCCAGTTCGAGAAGGACTACCCGGACCTCACCTTCCTCAACGCCTCCGTCGCCGGCGGCGCCGGCAGCGCGGCCAAGGACATGCTGCAGTCCCGCCTCCAGGCCGGCGACCCGCCGGACACCTTCCAGGCGCACGCCGGGCTCGAGCTCACCGACTACATCGATGCCGGGCAGCTCGAGGACGTTTCCGACCTCTACGAGGAGTACGGGCTCACCGACGCCTTCCCCGATGACCTGGTGACGCTGCTGACCGTGGATGATCAGATCTACTCCGTCCCCTCGAACATCCACCGCTCGAACGTGGTGTGGACCAACGTGGCGGTGCTCGAGGCCGCCGGCATCGATCCCACCGTCGTCCCCGCCGATGTCGAGGCCTTCATCGCCGACGTCGAGAAGGCCGCGGCCTCCGGTGTCACGGGACTCTCCGTCGGCACCACCTGGACCCAGGTCAACCTGCTCGAGGCAGTCCTGATGGCGGATCTGGGCAGCACCGCGTACAACGGACTGTGGACCGGGGAGACCGACTGGTCCGGCAGTGACGTCACCACGGCGCTCGAGCACTTCGGAGCGCTGATCGAGCTGACCAACACCGACCGCGACGGTCTGGACTGGACCGACGCCACCCAGATGCAGATCGACGGCGACGCCGCCTACAGCATCATGGGCGACTGGGCGGTGGCCTCCTTCCAGCAGGCGGACCTCAAGGACGGCGAGGACTTCGGCTACTTCCCGCTCAGCGGCGGCGAGGAGATCTTCGGCTTCCTGGCCGACTCCTTCACCCTGCCCGTCGGTGCCCCGAACCCGGATGGCGCGAAGGCCTGGCTGGATACGATCAGCTCCCAGGAGGGGCAGGTCGGCTTCTCGCTCGCCAAGGGCTCGATCCCCGCGCGCACCGACGTGGACACCGAGGAGTTCCCCGCCTATCAGCAGACGGCGATCGAGTCGTACGCGCAGGATGCGATCTGCCCCTCGCTCGCCCACGGCGCCGCGACCCCGGTGGCCTGGCTGAACGACGTCGCGGACGCGACCAGCAAGTTCACCACCGGTGCGAGCGATGTGGCCGGGTACCAGGAGGAACTCGCCACGATCGCCGAGTCCAACACCTCGGCCTGAGCCGCGTGAGCCGGCGGGTACGGCTCCGGGGCACCCGCCCCGGGGCCGCTCCCGCCCCGACACCCGGCGCGGCCGGGATCGAGGAGCCCCTATGAAGAAGGTCGCCAGGCATTACGGCGCACCACTGCTGATGATCCTGCCGTCGCTCCTGCTGATCGGCATCTTCGTCTACGGCCTGCTGGGCGTGAACTTCTGGACGTCGATGACGGACAACCATTCCGCCGCGCAGGCCTCCGGCCGGGAACCCGTCGCCTTCGTGGGACTGACGAACTACATCGACCTGCTGCTCACCGAGGACTTCCGCCACTCGCTGGCGAACCTGGTGCTGTTCACCGCCACCTTCCTGGTGGGGGCGATGGCGATGGGCTTCCTCTGGGCGTGGCTGCTGGAGCGGCCGCTGCGAGGCGGGCGCTTCTTCCAGACCATCTACCTGTTCCCCATGGCCGTCAGCTTCGTCGCCTCCGGCGTGGTGTGGCGGTGGCTGCTGAACTCCAACCAGGGTGAGAGCGCGAGCGGCCTGAACCGGCTGTTCCAGATGATCGGTCTGGACGTCCTGCAGAACCCGTGGTGGAACAACATCACCTTCGGCATCGTGGCGATCGCGCTGCCGGCGATCTGGCAGCTGTCCGGCTACGTGATGGCACTGTTCCTGGCAGGGTTCCGCGGGGTCCCCGACGAACTGCGCGAAGCGGCCCGCATGGATGGCGCCAGCGAGTGGCAGGTCTACCGCATGGTGATCTTCCCGCAGCTCACCCCCGTGCTGATGAGCGCGATCGTGATCATCGCCCACATGTCGCTGAAATCCTTCGACCTGATCATGTCCATCTCCTCCGCCGCCGCCTACCAGACCAAGGTGCCCGCAGTGGATATGTTCCTGTTCAAGTCGGGCTTCGACTACGCGAACTCCGCCGCGGTCGGTGCGTTCCTGCTCATCATCATCGCCTTCCTGATCGTCCCCTATCTCGTCCAGCAGCATCGGAGCCGTACCCGATGAGCATCTCCGTCACCGACCCGGCGCCGGCTTCCGCACCCGCCGAGCGTCCGCACCCCCGCGGGGGCGTCCCCTGGGCGCACCTGCTGCGCCTCCTCGCCATCGTCTTCGGCGTGGTCATCGTCCTGATCCCCGTGTACGTCCTGCTGATCACCAGCTTCAAGGGCCCGGGAGACGCGAGCTCCGCACGCGCCTGGGCGCTCCCCAAGGACTGGACGTTCGAGAACTGGGTCGTCGCCTGGGAGGCACTGGCCCCGTCGATCTGGCGCAGCATGCAGATCGTGGTCCCCTCCACGCTCATCTCGGCGATGCTCGGATGCATGAACGGGTTCGTCCTCTCACGCTGGCGCTTCCCCGGTGCGGACCTCGTCTTCACCTTGATCCTGTTCGGGATGTTCCTGCCCTACCAGGCCGTGATGATCCCGCTGATGCAGATGCTGCTGGCAGTGGGCGTGCCCAATGGCGTCGCCTCCCTGATCCTGCTGCACGTGGTGTTCGGCATCCCGATCACCACGCTGATCTTCCGCAACTACTTCGAGTCCGTGCCGCATGAGCTGATCGAATCCTCGAAGATGGACGGCGCAGGCATGCTGGGCACCTTCTGGCACATCGCACTGCCGTTGGCCATCCCGGGCTTCGTGGTGGTGCTGATCTGGCAGTTCACGAACGCCTGGAACGACTTCCTGTTCGCGGTGTTCTTCTCCTCCCCTGCCAACGGACCGGTGACCCTGGCACTGAACAACCTGGCCAACGGTGCCCTGCTGGCCAACTACGGGGTCTCGATGGCGGGCGCGGTGCTGGCCTCCCTGCCCACGCTGCTGGTGTACATCCTGCTGAGCAAGTACTTCCTGGCGGGGCTGATGCAGGGATCCGTCAAGGGCTGAGCCTGAGCGGCCGGAGCTCAGTCGACGGGGACGAACGCCCGAAGTCCCTCACGCTCCGCCGCCTCGGCGAGCTCTCGGTCGTAGGTGACCAGGACCTCCGCATCGACGGCGAGCGCGGTCGCGAGGTGGATCGCGTCAGCACTGCGCAGCCGGTACGGGCTCTTCGCCGCGGCGAGCAGGAGGGCACGGTCGATGTCGATCAGGCCGATGCCTCCGAGCAGCATGTCGATCACCTCCGGCGCGGCGACGTCCCGCCGGCGTGCGGCGCAGTGCATCTCCGTGTGCAGCAGGAACGAGGAGACCAGGTCATCGCCATCGAGCTGCCATCCCGTGAACGCCGCCCGCATGGCCCGCCTGCCCGGCTCGTCGATCAGGATCTTCAGGACCGCCGAGGTGTCGAGATAGACGATCACCTCTCGCCCCGGAGATCGTCGAGGATCTCGCGGCTGCTGACGCCGCTCGCGGTGGGCAGCGAGTCCAG
>JAKDNE010000143.1 GCA_030451965.1 Brachybacterium sp.
CGCGCAAGCTCGCAGTGCGTTGCTCAGTCGTGCTTTCTGACTGCGCTCCTGCCGCTCGCAAGCTCGCAGTGCGTTGCTCAGTCGTGCTTTCTGACTGCGCTCCTGCCGCTCGCAAGCTCGCAGTGCGTTGCTCAGTCCTCGATCGGCTCGGGCTTGAGGTGCAGACGCTCGGTCTCGTCGATGACCTCGGAGGCGACGGTAGTGAACGCGTCCTGGTGGGCGCGCGCGTGGTGGGCGCAGAACATCAGTTCGCCACCGGCCTCGAGGAGGACCTTGACGTAGGCCTGGGCGCCGCAGCGGTCGCAACGGTCATGTGCCGTGAGCCGGGGAGCTTCAAGAGTCAGGTTCATAACCCCATTTGTAGCATCGCGGAGCCCGGCTGGGGGAGTGTCCACAGCCCTGGTTCGCTGGGGGCGCAACGGCGTGTGAGCGAGGCCGCGCACGCGGGCCGCAGCCGAGCTGTGAGCGGGACGGCACGGCTCAATACCGGGTTCGACGTGCTCGGACACGTAGCATCTGGGGGGTGTCCACCACCAGCGCTGCGAAGAAGTCCGCCTACGATGCCCGCAACCTCCAGGTCCTCGAGGGCCTCGAGGCCGTGCGCAAGCGTCCCGGCATGTACATCGGCTCCACCGACTCGCGGGGGCTCATGCACTGCCTCTGGGAGATCCTGGACAACGCGGTCGACGAGGCGCTCGGCGGGTACGGGGAATCGATCGAGGTCATCCTCCACTCCGATCACTCGGTGGAGGTGCGGGACACCGGCCGCGGAGTCCCGGTGGACGTCGAGCCCCGCACCGGCCTGACCGGCGTCGAGGTCGTCTACACCAAGCTCCATGCCGGGGGGAAGTTCGGCGGGGGCTCCTACGCCGCATCCGGCGGTCTGCACGGCGTCGGCGCGAGCGTCGTCAACGCCCTGTCCGGGCGGCTCGACGTCGAGGTCGACCGCGGCGGCAAGGCCTACGCCATGAGCTTCCAGCGCGGCCAGCCCGGCGAGTTCGCCGACACCGATGGCCCGGACCCCGAGTCCCCGTTCACCCCGTCCTCCGGGGCTGCCGCGCTGCGGGTGGTGGGGAAGGCCAAGCGGGGCGTGACCGGGACCCGGGTGCGCTACTGGGCGGATCCGCAGATCTTCGTCAAGGGATCCCACTTCTCGCTCGATGACCTCAACCGCCGCTCCCGCCAGACGGCCTTCCTGGTCCCCGGCCTCAAGCTCTCGGTCACCGATCTGCGTCCCGAGGCCTCCCCGGACCAGCCCGCCACCCGCGCGTACAAGTACGACGGCGGCATCAGCGAATTCGTCGAGTACCTCGCCCAGGACCAGAAGATCACCGACGTGATCCGGCTGCACGGCACGGGTGAGTACACCGAGACGATCCCGGTGCTCGATGCGAACGGCCACATGGTCTCCACCGATGTGGAGCGCTCCTGCGAGGTCGACATCGCCCTGCGCTGGGGAGCGGACTTCGACTCGACCGTGCGCTCCTTCGTGAACATCGTCGCCACCCCCAAGGGTGGCACCCACGTCACCGGCTTCGAGCAGGCGATGGTCAAGACCGTGCGCAAGCAGGTCGAGAACCACGCTCGCCGGGTGAAGTTCAATGCGAAGAACGAGAAGATCGAGAAGGACGACACGCTCGCGGGCCTCACCGCCGTGGTCAGCGTCCGGATCGACGAGCCGCAGTTCGAGGGGCAGACCAAGGAGGTGCTCGGCACCCCCGCGATCCGTGCGATCGTCGCCAAGGTCGTCGAGGAGCGGCTGACGGACTTCCTCACCTCGACGAACAAGGGCGAGAAGGAGCAGGCCGCCCTGGTCATCGACAAGGTGGTCTCGGAGATGCGGGCCCGCATCGCCGCCCGCATGCACAAGGAGGTCTCCCGCCGCAAGAACGCGCTGGAGTCCTCCACCATGCCCACCAAGCTCGCCGACTGCCGCACCCACGACGTGGAGCGCTCCGAGCTGTTCATCGTCGAGGGCGACAGCGCGCTGGGCACCGCGAAGAACGCCCGCTCCTCCGAGCACCAGGCGCTGCTGCCGATCCGCGGCAAGATCCTGAACACGCAGAAGGCGTCCGTCACGGACATGCTGAAGAACACCGAGTGCGCGGCGATCATCCAGGTGATCGGGGCCGGCTCCGGCCGTACCTTCGACCTGGACGCCGCCCGCTACGGCAAGATCATCATGATGACCGACGCCGACGTCGACGGCGCCCACATCCGCACCCTGCTGCTGACCCTGTTCCACCGCTACATGCGGCCGCTGGTCGAAGCCGGACGGGTCTACGCGGCGGTGCCCCCGCTGCACCGGGTGGAGATCGTCCACGGCGGCAAGAAGAAGAACGAGCTGGTCTACACCTACTCCGAGGCGGAGCTGAACAAGCTGCTGAAGAACCTCGAGCGCCGCGGCAAGAAGTACAAGGAGCCGATCCAGCGCTACAAGGGCCTGGGCGAGATGGACGCCGATCAGCTCGCGGACACCACCATGGATCCCGGGCATCGCACCCTGCGCCGGGTGCGGATCGAGGACGCCGAGGCCGCCAGCGCCGTCTTCGAGCTGCTGATGGGCTCCGAGGTCGCCCCGCGCAAGCAGTTCATCATCGAGGGAGCCGAAGAGCTCGACCTGGGGAGGATCGACGCATGAGTCTCGCCGTCCGAGTGATCCCGTGCCTGGACGTCGACGCGGGACGCGTCGTCAAGGGCGTGAACTTCAAGGATCTGCGCGACGCCGGGGATCCGGTGGAGCTCGCCGCGCGCTACGGCGCAGAGGGCGCCGACGAGCTCACCTTCCTGGACGTCACCGCCTCCTCCGGCGGCCGGGACACCATGATCGATGTGGTGCGTGCTGCCGCCGAGCAGATCTTCATCCCGCTGACCGTCGGCGGGGGCGTGCGCTCGGTCGAGGACGTCGACCAGCTGCTGCGCGCCGGCGCCGACAAGTGCGGGGTGAACACCGCCGCGATCGCCCGCCCCGAGGTGATCTCCGAGATCTCCCGCCGCTTCGGCAACCAGGTGCTGGTCCTCTCCATAGACGCCCGTCGCGTCACCGAGGACACCCCCGAGGATGCGGCCCGCTCCGGCTCCGGCTTCGAGGTCACCACGCACGGCGGCCGGCGCGGCACCGGCATCGATGCGATCGACTGGATCCGGGAGGTCACCGAGCGGGGCGCCGGGGAGATCCTGCTGAACTCGATGGACGCCGACGGCACGAAGCAGGGCTTCGACCTCGAGCTGATCCGCCTGGCGAGGGAGGCGACGAGCCTGCCGCTGATCGCCTCCGGCGGGGCGGGCACGCCCGAGGACTTCGCTCCCGCGGTCCATGCCGGCGCCGATGCGGTGCTGGCCGCGAGCGTCTTCCATTTCCAGCAGATGACGATCGCGGAGGCGAAGGCGGCGATGGCCGCCGACGGTCTCGCCGTGCGGTGACCGCGCCCGACTCGGTCGCCTCCCAGTGAACCGGGGCCGGGTACCGCCCGCGCGGATGGCCCGCGCACGCCGCACTCACGGCGATCGCGGACACGCGCCGCACACTATTCACGGTAGGTATACGTAGTGTGTATAGTTGCTGCATGAGCACCGCGCATGCCTTGCTGGGACTGCTGGATCGGTCACCGGCCTACGGCTATTCCCTCAAGCAGGACTTCGACCAGCTCCTCGTCCCGGAGAAGCCGCTCGCCTTCGGACAGGTCTATTCCTCCCTGGCGAGGTTCGAACGGCAGGGATGGGCCGAGATCCTCACCGTCGAGAGCGGGTCTGGTCCCGAACGGAAGCTCTACGGCATCACCCCGGACGGCGTCACCGAGCTCGAGGCCTGGATCTCCACGCCCCAGGCCACCGGAGCCTTCTCCGCCTCCACGCTGTTCGTCAGGATCTCCATCGCGCTGCTCTCCGGGCGGGACGCCCAGGAGGTCCTCACCGCGCAGCGGGAGAGCCATATGGTGCGGATGCGGGAGCTGACCTCGCGCCGTCGGGGCGCCGAGCCCGCGCTGCTGCTGCAGCTGGACTACGAGCTCACCCATCTCGATGCCGACCTGCGCTGGATCCAGGAGGCCGGCCAGCGCCTCGACGCGCTGCGGACGCAGTGGCAGGACGCGGCCGGTGCACGGTCCGACGAGACCGGGGAGCAGCGATGACCGCCGCCTCCACGCGCCGGGAGCGGGCGAGCACCACCTCCGGCTCGGCGCCCGTCATCGACCTGCACGGAGTCCGGGTCTCCTACGGGCATGACCCCGCGCTGCGAGGCATCGACCTGCAGATCGCCGCAGGGGAGCAGATCGCCGTGATGGGACCGTCCGGATGCGGGAAGTCCACGCTGCTGCACGTGCTCGCCGGCGTGCTCGCCGCCGATGAGGGCACGCTCCGGGTGCTCGGCGAGGATCTCGGTGCTCTGCGCGAGAAGGATCGCGCACAGCTTCGCCTGGCCCGGATGGGCATGATCTTCCAGTTCGGCGATCTGATCGGCGAGCTCACCCTGGCCGAGAACCTCTCCCTCCCGTTGCAGCTGCTGGGCGGCAGACCGGCACGGATCCGCGCCGAGGTCGAAACGATGCTCGAACGCCTCGGACTCGGTGAGGTCGCGGGACGCCGCGCCGCCCAGGTCTCCGGAGGGCAAGCACAGCGCGCCGCCGTCGGCCGCGCGCTGATCCACCAGCCCGCCTTGCTGCTGGCCGACGAACCCACTGGCGCTCTGGACACGGTCGCCGCCGACACCGTGATGGACGCGCTGATGGAGACCGTCACGGAGCAGGGCACGACCCTGGTAGTCGTCACCCACGACAATCGCGTCGCCGCGCACCTGGACCGCCTGGTGAGCATGCGCGACGGGGAGCTGGTGGGCTGAGATGCTGCCGTCTCTGCGCCTCGGCCTCACCCTCGCGCTGCGCGCCACCGACCATGGCCGCTTCCGCGCGCTGAGCGCCCTGCTGGTGTCCCTGATCGGCTGCGCGCTGCTGGTGGTGGTGCTGTCCCTGCTGGATGCGGCCCGGCCCCGCAGCCTCGCCCCCGGGATCGGTGCCACGGACGTGTTCGGGATGATCCTGCCGGGGATCGTCGCCCTGGCGATCGGACTGCCCGTGCTGGCCGCCGCCGCAGCGACCGGCCGCATGTCCGAGCAGGACCGCTCTCGGCGCACGGCCCGTCTGCATCTGCTCGGGATGCGCCGAGCGCATCAGGTGCTGGTGGGCGTCGGGGAGAGCCTGCCGCCCTCGCTCCTCGGCGCGGCCGGAGGCCTCGCGGCCGGGGCGCTGCTGGTGCCCTGGGCCGGACGGATGCTGCTGGGGATGAGCCCGGCGCCGAACGTCGCCGTGGTCTCCGTCGTCGTGGCCCTCGCGGTGCCGCTGTGCCTGATCGCCGGGACCGCGATGCCGACTCGGCGCTCTGGTGCGGGGACGCTCGAGCGGGCTCGCAGTGAGGTGGCTCGCAGTCCCGGTCTCTGGCGCGCGGTGATCCTGGTGGTCGGCCTGTCGATGCTGATCCTCAGCTGGAGCCTGCCGGGGCTCTCGAACCCCGTGCTCGCCGTGCTGTTCCTCGGCGGGGCCGGGCTGGCCGCGCTGGGCAGCATCCTGCTGCCCGCTCTGCTGGTGCGGCGCAGCGCCGACCTGCTCGTCCGGGCCGGTTCCCCGGTGACCGTCGTGGCGGGACGGCGACTGCAGTCACAGCCCGCCGTGCTCGGCCGGGTGCTCGGAGCCCTGGTGATCGGCGTCGTGGTGACGACCGCAGGGCAGGGACTGATCAGCGTCCTGTCCGCCACCCCGATCTACCAGGCCGGGCGTCACTACCGGGATGTCGAAGCCGTCGCATCGGCGTCGCTCCCGGACCAGGCAGCCGTCGCAGACCTGGAACGGGCACTGGAGCAGGTCGGCGGAGTCCGGGAGGTCGTCTTCAGCACGGGCGGGTACGTCGTCGCCCCGGGCAGCACCCCGGTGGAAGAATCCTTCCGGGCGCTCGTGACCACGTGCGAGGAGCTCCGCGTCCTCCGACCGGGGGTGGAGGGATGTCGCGATGAACATGCGGCGTGGATCCCGGCCTCGCGCGAGCTCGGCCTCGGGACACCGCCGCAGGGCACTGTGGATCTGTTCGGCACCGAGTACGACGAGAGCACCGACGGTTTCGGAGACCCTGTGCTGCAGCTCGATGTCTCCGCGGACAAGCTCACCCGGGTACCTGTCCCTGCCTGGCAGGGCACGGACCCGGCACCGATCCTGTTCGTCCCGCGAGCCCTGGTCACGCCGGAGCAGTTCTCGCAGTTCGGCGGGGTCGGCGCGACGATCACCGCGTCACCGCGCCCCGACCTGCCCGCAGAGCTCAGAGCACTGGGTATCGATGCTCATAACGGCTGGACAGCGGAGGACTTCGCCCCGTATCAGGCGACGATCACGACGATCCGCCTGCTGAATCTCGTGGTCCTGGCCGTCGGCCTGGGCGCCTTCCTGCTCGGCACGGCGGATCTGGCCATGGGGCGCCGAGCAGAGCACGCCCGCCTCCGGCTGCTCGGCACTCCCGTGAGCGTGCTGCGCCGTGCGCACTGGCTGGAGGTGGCGCTGCCGTTGGTGGTCGGCGGGGGAGCGGCACTCGCGATCGGGCAGCTGGTCGCCGTCGCCTTCGTCGAGACCGGGAATCGCGGCGCAGATCCGGGCATGGTGACGCATCTCGGTGCAGGAAGCCTCACCGGACCAGTGCTCGCCGTCGCGGGCGGCGCACTGGCGATCGCGGCGCTCACCTCGCTCGGCATCGGTGCACCGCTGCGACCGGACCACATACGTCGGGCCTGACCGGCATCCGCCGGCCACCTGACGCAGCACAGCCTGACGCAGCCCGGGCCACGACGACGAGGACCCGGCCGCCCCGTGAAGGGCGACCGGGTCCGGGTCGCGGCCCCCGCTGGGCGGGGGCGGAGTTCAGCGCTCGATGCGGTAGGTGACGCCGATGCTGTGCGAGTCCCCGGGCGCGAGCGCCACGAAGCCGTCCTTGGCGACGGCCGGCTCGATGCACACGAAGTCGGACCAGGCCGCATCGGGAATGTCAGCCATCTCCGTCACCAGAGCGTCCCAGGGGTTCCAGACCACGGTCTTGGCCGTGCCGCGCGGGGTCGAGACGATGCGCCGACCGTTCTTCGTATCGTTCACCGTCACCTCGGCGGTGGAGTCCACGACCCGGTCGGTGGAGGCGGTCGGGCGCAGCGGCTCCCGCTCCGGCATGACGTCGGGGACCAGGCCACGGGTGTTGTCGAGGAAGGCGGCGCCCTCCAGGCCGTGGATCTCGATCTGGCGCACATCGCCGACGGCGAGATAGGTGTGCAATGCCGCTTCCAGCTCGAGGGGCCGGCGACCGGCGGTGATCGTGAGATCCACCGACAGTTCGGTGCCGAGACGGAACTGGGCGGTCGCGGTCAGCGCCTTGACATCCTCGGGGGTGGCCAGGGTGATCACCACGTCGTCGCCCGCGCGCTCGGCATCGGCCAGCTCCCACCGGAGGTTTCGCAGCCAGCCGTGCTTGACCTCCATCGCCAGGTTGCGGCCCGGTCCGAACCAGGGCCCGATCAGCGGGATCCCGCCGCGCACTGCCTCGCGCTCACCGAAGGCGGAGTCCGGGCTGAGCCACAGCAGGTCCTGCTGCCCGGTGGGGACCCAGCTGATCAGCTGCGCGCCGTCCAGGAGCAGCTCGGCCGTGGCGGCCGGGGTCTCGACCAGCAGCGCCGGGACTCCGTGGGTCTCGCCGAGGCGGACTCCTTCGGGAAGCGGGACGGACGGGGTCGGGGCAGCGGTACCGGGGGAGTTCATGCTCTCAGCGTCGCACGCCACCGCCCAGCGGATCCGGG
>JAKDNE010000144.1 GCA_030451965.1 Brachybacterium sp.
CAGCAGGCTCCGCAGCAGCAGGCCCCACAGCAGCAGGCTCCGCAGCAGCAGGAGGCACCCGCCCCCGCTGATCCGGTGGCCAAGCTCGCCCAGTACAAGCAGATGCTCGACCAGGGCCTGATCTCCGAAGCGGACTACGAGGCGGCGAAGAAGGCCGCGCTCGGTCTCTGACCCGGTACGGAAGATCTCGATGAGCGTCCCTCCTCACGGCCCTGACCGGGCCCATCCGGACCAGCCCGCCAGGCCTCCGCGGCCCGGCGGGCCGGTCCCGCCCGCACCGAGCGGGCAGCAGCCCGGGCAGCCGCCGATGCTCGGCGACGAGGCGGTCGCCGATGCCGCGGAGGCCGCCCGTCGGCACGCCGAGAACCGGATCATCGACACCAGCTCCGGCCAGGACGACGGACTGAACAAGTGCCCCAGCTGCGGCAGCGCGGAGATCCAGTACTCGCTCACCGCGAAGGCGCTGGTCTGCTCCTACTGCCGCCACACCTGGAACGAGGAGAACGCCGAGCAGGCCTTCGGGCTGGACTCCTCGATCGCGGACCTGCGCGGGCATGTCATGGCCTCCGGCACCGCGGATGTCCGCGAGGACCTCACCACCATCACCCTGAAGTGCCAGGGCTGCGGTGCCGAGGTGGTCATCAACGTCGACCAGGACCTGCAGGCCCGCTGCCACTGGTGCCGCCAGACCCTGTCGGTCAACTCCCAGATCCCCAACGGCGCGATCCCCGACGCGGTGCTCCCCTTCCAGCTGACCCGCGAGGAGGCGATCGAGCGCATCGATGCCTTCACCGCGAAGCGCCGGGCCTTCGCCCACCGCCGCTTCAAGGAGGAGTACGTCCCGGACAACGTGATGGGGGTGTACATCCCGTACCTGGTGGTGGACGGCAACCTGCACACGGTGCTGCAGGGCACCGGCGAGGTCACCACCCGTCAGTACACCGTGACCCGCGGCAGCGGCGACAACAAGCGCACCGAGACCTACTACGACGCCGACGTCTACGGCATCCAGCGGGCCTTCGACCTGCTGGTGGACGACCTCACGATCGAGTCGGCGGAGCGGTTCAACGCCCAGGACAACGAGCAGGCTACGAACAACATCCTCAATGCCGTGCAGCCGTACGACACCGAGAACGCCGTCATCTACAACTCGAACTACCTCAAGAACTTCACCTCCGAACGGCGCGACCTCAACGTGCGCGACGTCGACGACGATGTGGAGAACCATTTCCTGGCGATCGCCCGGGCCAAGGCACTCCCGACCACCAGCCGGTACGACCGCGGCGTGCGCTGGGAGCGGGAGGGCGTGGCCGTGCGCGGCACCCGCTGGGTCGCCGTGTACGTGCCCGTCTGGCTGTACAGCTACGCCGACTCCGCGACGGGGAAGAACTCGCTGGTCCACTACATCGCGGTCAACGGACGCAATGGCAACACCATGGGTTCGGTCCCGGTCTCGCACCCGAAGATCTTCGCCGTGTCCTGCGCCGCCGGCACCGTCGCGGCGGTGATCGGCGCGATCGTCGGCTTCAGCCAGTTCCTGTTCTGAGGAGACGGACCATGACCACAGACCACCCGCACCCCCAGGGAGGACGCCATGCTGCCGCTGCTCGCTGAGCTCTCCGCCGACCCCACGACCATGATGCTGCTGGCCGACTCCGACTCCGGTGCCGGCGGCATCGCCATCCCGTTCCTCGCGGGCCCGGCCGTGTTCGCCGCGGTGTACGGCGGCATCTACCGCTACTACCGCAACACCGACAAGCGTCATCACTTCGAACGGGAGACAGAGGTCGCGGTCGGCAACCTCCACTCCGGCGACCGCAAGGTCGGCGAGAACAACCGCCAGCAGAACCGCCGGATGCGCGACGACAACAGCACCGACCACCTCCGGCGCGTGCACCGCATCGCGGTGGACTGACATGGGCACCGGGACCACGACCGACGACGCAGCGGCCGATGGCGTGGAGGTGATCGTCGTCGGGGCGGGCCTGGCCGGCCTGGTGGCCGCCACCGAGATCGCCGACGCCGGCAGGCGCGTGCTGCTGCTCGAGCGTGAGGGGGAGCAGGACCTGGGAGGGCAGGCCTGGTGGAGCTTCGGCGGACTGTTCCTCGTCGACTCCCCGGAGCAGCGCCGGCTGGGGATCCGCGACAGCCTCGATCTCGCCCGGCAGGACTGGCTGGGCTCCGCCGCCTTCGACACCCCCGAGGACCATTGGCCGCGCCGCTGGGCGGAGGCGTACCTGCAGTTCGCGGCGGGGGAGAAGCGGGAATGGCTGCGAGGCCTCGGCCATCGCAGCTTCCCCGTGGTCGGTTGGGCCGAGCGCGGCGACGGACGCGCCGAGGGACACGGCAACTCGGTGCCCCGATTCCACATCACCTGGGGCACGGGGCCCGGGATCGTCCAGCCCTTCACCGACAAGCTCGCCGCGCACCGCGCGACCGGCCGCATCGTGCTGCGCACCCGCTACGCCGTCCGCCAGCTGCTGGTCGAGGGTGATCGCGTCACCGGGGTGAGCGGGGATGTCCTGGCCGCGGACGACACCCCGCGCGGCATCGGCTCGACCCGCGAGGTCGCCGGCGAGTTCACCCACCGGGCCGCGGCGGTGCTGGTCGCCACCGGCGGCATCGGCGGCGACCAGGAGCTGGTGCGGAGCCTGTGGCCGGCGGAGCTGGGAACCATGCCCGAGCAGTTCGTGCACGGGGTGCCGGCGAGCGTCGATGGTGCCGGGATGCTGGCCGCGGAGCGGGCCGGGGGCCGCTGGATCCACCGCAGCCGGATGTGGCACTACACCGAGGGCATCCGCAACTGGGATCCGGTGTGGCGCGGTCACGGCATCCGCATCCTGCCCGGACCCTCGTCGCTCTGGATCGACGCCCGCGGCCGACGTCTGCCCGCCCCGGCCTATCCCGGCTTCGACACCACCTCGACCCTTCGTCACCTGCGCACCACCGGACACGACCACTCCTGGTTCGTGCTCACGCGGAAGATCATCGAGAAGGAGTTCGCGCTCTCCGGCAGCGAGCAGAACCCGGACCTCACCGGCAAGGACTGGCGGCAGGTGCTGGGCCGGGTGAAGCCCGGGGCCCCCGGCCCGGTGCAGGCCTTCCTCGACCATGGCGAGGACTTCCTGCAGGCGCGGAGCATCCCTGAGCTGGCGGGGAAGATGAATGCGCTGACCGGCGAGGAGCTGGTCGACGCCGGCGAGCTGGAGCGCCTCGTCCGCGCCCGCGATGCGGAGCTGCGCAACCCGTACTCGAAGGATTCGCAGCTCACGGCCCTGCGCGGGGCCCGGAAGTACGTGGGGGACCGGCTGATCCGTACGGCCGCCCCGCACGCCCTGCTGGATCCGCAGGCCGGGCCGCTGATCGCGGTGCGCCTGCATGTGCTGCTGCGCAAGACCCTCGGCGGTCTCGAGACGGATCTGGGCGGCCGGGTCCAGCGCACCGAGAGCGGCGACGACGGCACAGGCGCACTGCCCGGCCTCTACGCGGCCGGCGAGGCCAGCGGCTTCGGCGGCGGCGGGATGCATGGGCACAACGCCCTGGAGGGCACCTTCCTCGGCGGCTGCCTGTTCTCGGGCCGACAGGCCGCGCGGGGGATTCTCGCCGATCTTCGCTGACCTGCGGTGATCTACACCATATCCACATCGTGGAAATAGCATTCCGAATTCCCGTTGCCTTCGTCTCACGGGTGAGTTACCGTTCTCACACGACATCGGCGCCGTTGTTCTGGCATGGATAACCATCGGGCCTGTCGGACGGACCCTGACCGCAACCGTGCCCTCGTGAAGGACCAGCGCCGGCGAACGCCGCGCACAGGTCGAGGAGCATGCGGCGATGGAACCCCCACAGATCACTGTCAACGGACGACCCCTCTCCACGGCGGGAGCGGAGCCGCACACCAACCTGCTCTCCTGGTTGCGTGACCAGGGGCTGACCGGTGCCAAGGAAGGCTGCGCGGAGGGGGAGTGCGGGGCCTGCGCCGTGCTCGTCGCCCGCCCCGACGGCGAGGGCGGCTCCCGCTGGACCTCGCTGAACTCCTGCCTGCCACCGGCGCTCGCCTTCGCCGACCAGGAGATCATCACCGCGGAGGGGCTCGGCAGCCCCCATCGGATCGGTGAGGATGCCGAGCTGCACCCCGTCCAGCGCGAGATGGCCGAGCGCGGCGGCTCCCAGTGCGGCTTCTGCACCCCCGGTTTCGTGTGCTCGATGGCCGCGGAGTACTACCGGCCCGAACGCCTCTCCGCGGCGGACGAGCCGTCCGGCGACCCTGCCGAGGAGCGCCGGGACCACGACCACGAGTGCGGCGCCAACGGCTTCGACCTCCATGCCCTCAGCGGCAACCTCTGCCGCTGCACCGGCTACCGGCCGATCCGTGACGCCGCCTACGCCCTCGGCGACCCCGCGCAGGCTGATCCCCTGGCCCAGCGCCGCGAACGGCCCGCCCCCGGCGCCCCCGCGGTGAGCGTGACCAGCGGCGGGGCGGCGTTCCAGCGCCCAGCGGACCTCCCCGAGCTGCTGCGGCGCTTTGCCTCCGCAGAGGAGGCGACGCTCGTCGCGGGCGCCACCGACGTCGGCGTGGAGACCAACATCCTGCATCGGCGGCCCCCGCTGCAGCTGGCGATCGACCACCTGAGCGAGCTGCGCACCCTGATCCAGACCCCGCAGCACCTCGAGATCGGCGCGGCGCTGACCCTGTCCGAGATCGAGCGCGACCTCGACGACCGCGTCCCGCTGCTGGCCCAGCTCATCCCCCAGTTCGCCTCGCGACTGATCCGCAACAGCGCCACCCTGGGCGGCAACATCGGCACCGGCTCCCCGATCGGGGACTCCGCCCCGGCGCTGCTGGCCCTGGACGCCCGGATCGTCCTCGCCTCCGTCGACGGTGAGCGGGAGGTGCCGATCCACGAGTACTTCACCGGCTATCGGCAGACCATCCGCGCCCCGCAGGAGATCATCCGGGCGCTGCGCATTCCCCTGCCGGTGCTGCCCACCAGCGCCTTCTTCAAGATCGCCAAGCGCCGCTTCGATGACATCTCCTCCGTCGCGGTCGCGATCGCGCTGCAGGTCGAGGACGGCCGGGTCTCCCGGGCCCGGATCGGCCTCGGCGGCGTGGCCGCCACCCCGCTGCGCGGCGAAGCGGCCGAGGAGGTCCTGACCGGCGCCCCGTGGACCGCACCCACCGTCCGCGCGGCGGCCGCGGCGCTCGCCTCCACCGGCACCCCGATGGACGACCACCGAGCCAGCTCCCGCTACCGCCGGGCGATGCTCGAGCAGTCCCTGCTGCGCTGCTTCGCCCGCAGCCGACCGACCGCACCGATGGAGGTCCCGCGATGAGCACCCACTCCGCCCTCTCCCAGCGCCCGGAGCCGAGCGACGGCTCCGTCGGCCGGAGCACTCCCCATGAGAGCGCTGCCGAGCACGTCACCGGCGCCGCGATGTACACCGACGATCTCGTCGGCCGCACCGCGGGCGTCCTGCACGCCTGGCCCGTCCAGGCGGTCCACGCCCACGCCCGGGTGCTGTCGATGGCCACCGCCGGGGCGCTCGAGGTCCCCGGCGTGGTCCGGGTGCTCACCGCCGAGGACGTCCCGGGAGTGAACGACTCGGGCATCAAGGGCGACGAGCCGCTGTTCCCCACCGACGTCATGTTCCACGGCCAGGCCGTGTGCTGGGTGCTCGGTGAGACGCTCGAGGCGGCCCGCCGCGGCAGCGAACAGGTCGAGGTCGAGTACGAGCAGCTCGACTCGCTGATCACGCTGCCCGAGGCGATCGCCGCCGGCAGCTTCCAGGGCAAGCAGCCGGTGGTCTCCTCGGGAGATCCGCGCACCGCGCTCGCGGGAGCCGCCCACCGCTTCCGCGGCGAGTTCAGCATCGGCGGCCAGGAGCACTTCTACCTCGAGACCCAGGCCTCCCTCGCCCACGTCGACGAGGCCGGACAGCTGTTCATCCAGTCCTCCACCCAGCACCCCAGCGAGACCCAGGAGATCGTCTCCCAGGTGCTGGGGATCTCCGCCCACGAGATCACCGTGCAGTCGCTGCGCATGGGCGGCGGGTTCGGCGGCAAGGAGATGCAGTCCCCCGCACAGGCCGCGATCGCCGCCCTGGGCCCCCTGGCCCCCGGGCGCCCCCTCCGGGTGCGGCTCAGCCGCACCCAGGACCTCACCATGACTGGCAAGCGTCACCCCTTCCACGCCGAGTGGGAGGTGGGCTTCGATGCCGAGGGCCGCCTGCTGGCCCTGCTGGGCACCCTCACGGCCGACGGGGGATGGTCGCTGGACATGTCCGAGGCGGTGCTGTCACGGGCACTGTGCCACGTGGACAACTCCTACCTGATCCCGCACATCGAGGTGCACGGCCGTATCGCGCAGACCCACAAGACCTCGCAGACCGCCTTCCGCGGCTTCGGCGGCCCGCAGGGCATGGCGGTGATCGAGGACATCCTGAGCCGCTGCGCCCCCGAGCTGGGGCTGGACCCGGCCGAGCTGCGCCGGCGGAACTTCTACCGTCCCGGGGACACCACCCCCTACGGGCAGGAGGTCCGCCACGCGGAGCGCCTGGGGCAGATCTGGCAGGAGCTGGAGGGCCGCGCCGACGTCGCCGCCCGCCAGGAGGAGATCGCCCGCTTCAACGCGAGCCATCACGACACCAAGCGCGCGCTGGCGATGACCCCGGTGAAGTTCGGCATCTCCTTCAACCTCACCGCCTTCAACCAGGCCGGCGCGCTGGTGCACGTGTACAAGGACGGCTCGGTGCTGATCAACCACGGCGGCACCGAGATGGGGCAGGGCCTGCACACCAAGATGCGACAGGTCGCCTCCAGCGCCCTCGGCGTCCCGCTGGCCAGGGTGCGACTGGCGCCCACCCGCACCGACAAGGTCCCGAACACCTCCGCGACCGCGGCCAGCTCCGGCACGGACCTCAACGGCGGCGCGGTCAAGAATGCCTGCGAGCAGATCCGTGAACGGCTCGAACAGGTCGCCTCGCGCCTGCTCGGGGTCCACCCCGAGGAGGTGCGCATCGCCGACGGCGTGGTCCGCGGACCCTGGAGCCTGCCCGGTGCCGAGGCGAGCACCCTGCGCTTCGAGGAGGTCGTCACGGCGGCCTACCTCCAGCGGGTCCAGCTCTTCGCCGCCGGCTACTACCGCACCGCCGGGATCCACTGGGACGCGGCCCGCATGCAGGGCGAGCCCTTCAAGTACTTCGCCTACGGCGCCGCCGCCAGCGAGGTCGAGGTGGACGGCTTCACCGGCGCCTACCGCCTGCTGCGCACCGACATCGTCCACGACGTCGGCGACACCCTCAGCCCGCTGATCGACCTCGGCCAGATCGAAGGCGGCTTCGTGCAGGGCACCGGCTGGCTGACGCTCGAGGAGCTGAGCTGGGACGAGAGCGACGGGCCGCGGCGCGGCCGCCTCGCCACCCAGGGCGCGAGCACCTACAAGCTGCCCAGCTTCTCCGAGATGCCGCCCGAGCTGAACGTGCACCTGCTCGAGCGCGCCACGGAGACCGGCGTGGTCTACGGCTCCAAGGCCGTCGGCGAGCCGCCGTTCATGCTGGCCTTCTCGGTGCGCGAGGCGCTGCGCGAGGCCGCGGCGGCTTTCGGTCCCTCCGGCCGCGCGCTCGAGCTGGCCAGCCCCGCTACTCCCGAGGCCGTGTTCTGGGCACTCGACGAGGCACGTGGCGCACGAGCGGCACGCGCCGCGCACGAAGCGAGCGAGGCCGCCGCGGGGCCCGACGCCGGTACTGCTGATCGGGCGGCCGAGCCCTTCCCGCCCCTGACCCCCGTCGTCCCCCG
>JAKDNE010000145.1 GCA_030451965.1 Brachybacterium sp.
CCGAAGCACCCCACAGAAACCGCACGGGAGAACGCCCTCCCCGCAGAGAAGGAGATCGCCATGATCACCATCACCAAGTCCATGACCAGCCGCCGCGGCCTGTTCGCCCTCACCGCTGCGGCCGCCGCCGGCGTCACCCTCACCGCCTGCAACCGCGGCGGCGGCGAGGAGGAGGGCGGCGGCCAGCGCGTCATGCTCGCCGTCTCCACCCAGACCAACCCCTTCTTCGTCGAGCTCGTCGAGGGCGCGAAGGCGGAGGCCGAGGCGCAGGGCATCACCCTGGACGTCCAGGACGCCTCCGACGACTCCGCCACCCAGGCCAACCAGCTCGCCAACGCCATCACCCAGAGCATCAGCCTGGTGATCGTGAACCCCACCGACTCCGACGCGGTCGCCACCTCCGTCGAATCGCTGAACAACGCCGACATCCCCGTCATCGCCGTGGACCGCGACGCCACCTCCGGGGAGCTGGCCAGCTTCGTCGCCTCGGACAACGTCGCCGGCGGCACCCAGGCCGCCGAGGCGCTCGCCGCCGCGATCGGTGAGGAGGGCGAGGTGATCGTGCTGCAGGGCGTGCCCGGCTCCTCCGCCTCCCGCGACCGCGGCCAGGGCTTCACCGAGGGCATCGAGCAGTTCTCCGATATCACCGTGGTCGCCCAGCAGACCGCGAACTTCGACCGCGCCGAAGGCCTGAACGTGGCCACCAACCTGCTGCAGGCCAACCCCGACGTGGTCGGCATCTTCTGCGAGAACGACGAGATGGCGCTCGGCGCGATCGAGGCGCTCGGCGACCGTGCCGGCTCCGAGGTGATGGTGGTGGGCTTCGACGGGACCGAGGAGGGAATCGCCGCGGTCGCCGATGGCACCCTGGAGGCCACCATCGCCCAGCAGCCCGCCGAGCTCGGGAAGCAGTCCGTCGCCGAGGCGGTCAAGGTCCTCGCCGACGAGGACGTCGAGGAGGAGGTCTCCGTCGAGGTCGTCACCATCACCGAGGACAACGCAGGCGAGTTCGAGTGAGCCCCGCCGAGACGATCGCGGTGGTCGGGTCGATCAACGTCGACCTGAGCGCCCAGGTGGCCCGCCATCCCCGCCCGGGGGAGACCCTCCACGGCCGGGGCGGGCAGATGACGCCCGGCGGCAAGGGCGCGAACCAGGCCGTCGCCGCCGCGAAGCTCGGCGGGAGCGTGCAGATGATCGGCGGCGTCGGCACCGACGCCCAGGCCGAGGTGGGCCTGTCCGGCCTGCGCGCGGCCGGCGTGGGGTTGGCCGGCGTGCGCGAGATCGAGGGGCCGACGGGCCTCGCGATCGTGACCGTCGCCGAGGACGGCGAGAACACCATCGTGGTGATCGGAGGCGCCAACGACGCCGTGGACGCCGCGCAGGTGACCGCCTCCCGCGAGGTGCTCGAGGGCGCGGCGATCGTGGTGTGCCAGGGAGAGATCCCCCGCGAAGGGATCGAGGCCCTGCCCGCTCTCGCGCAGGGACGGTTCCTGCACAACCCCGCCCCGGTGATGGAGCTGGACGCGGCCGTGCTGCGCGCCTCCGATCCGCTGGTGGTCAACGAGCACGAGGCCGCCCTGGTCCTCGTGCAGCTGGCACCCGAGACGGTCCCGCCGCAGCAGCCGGAGCAGATCGCCACCGCACTGCGCGGCGCCGGCATCGCCTCCGTGGTCCTCACCCTGGGGGCGCAGGGCTCGCTGGTCGCCGACGCCGACGGGTCCCACCGCATCCCCGCCGCGCCGGTGACCGCGGTGGACACCACCGGCGCCGGCGACGCGTTCATCGGTGCGCTCGCCGTGGGCCTTGCCGGCGGGCAGTCCCTGCCGGTTGCAGCTCGCTTCGCCTCCCGGGTCGGGGCCTTCGCGGCCACCGGCCACGGCGCCCAGCCCAGCTACCCCGGCACAGAGGATGAGCTGCCGCAGCTCGCCGGAGGCAGGGCATGAAGCGCCGCGGGATCCTCCACCCCGAGCTCGGCGCGCACCTGGCCCGCCTCGGCCACACCGACACCTTCGTGATCGGCGACTGCGGCCTGCCCATCCCTCCGGGTGTGGCGCGCGTGGACCTCGCCGTGACCCTCGGAGTGCCCGGCTTCGCCGAGGTGGCCGACGCGATCCTCGCCGAGATCGAGGTGGAGGCCGCGGTGATCGCCGCCGAGGCGTCCACCTCCCCGGCCGGGGAGATGCTCGGGGCACGGTTCCCGGGCGCCGAGGCGGTGGGGCACGAGGAGTTCAAGCAGCTCACGGCCCAGGCACGCTTCGTGGTGCGCACCGGTGAGACCACCCCGTACTCGAACGTGATCGTGCGGTGCGGGGTGCCGTTCTAGACGGAGCGGCCCGCGCGGGACTCACCCGCACGAGGACCTGTTACTGCCGGTCCTCGATCGGCTCCACGTCGTCGGGCTCTTCGGGCACGTGCGGGCTGGGATCGGTGTGCGGCACGTGGGTCGGCGTGATCACGGACTCGTAGGCGTGCTCGTTGGAGTACTGCAGGAACGCCAGATGTGCCTCGTACCGATCGATGACGTCGTCGATCACCTGCTGGGACGTCAGCCCCATGAGGTCGTACCCCTCGGAGCCGGTCTGCGTGAAGACCTCGACGCGGTAGTACACATCCGCCCCCCGGGACATGCTGCGCGCCCCGAACGTGGGGACAGCGGCCTGGACGGGAGCGACCCGATACTGGAAGTCCCGCTGCCCCTCGGGCATCGTGACCATGAGGGTGTACTCGGAGATCGCGCCGCCGGCTCCGGGGCCCACCGTGAGCGAGGCCGTGTAGCCGAGCGTCGTGAACTCCGCCGAGACGTCCCGCAGCGCGGGGAAGATCACGTCGGTCTCGAACCTCGCGACGGCGCGCTCGGTGGGGTAGGACCGGACCTGCGCGAGCCGCTGCCGCCACGTCTTCTCGGGGGCGTGGCCGCCGTGGGCGGCGACCTGGGGTGTGCGCCGGGTGATCCCCTCGCGTTCGGCGCGCTCCATCCGCAGCACCTTCGAGAACGAGGCCATCACCAGATACACGATGATCGTCACCGGCAGCGCGAAGATCAGCGTCGCGAGCTCCATCGTGCGCACGCCTCCGGCGATCAGCATCCCGATCGTCAGCACCGCCGTGACCAGCGCCCAGTAGATGCGCAGCCACTTCGCGCCGTCCTGGGCCGGATCGGGGATGGAGGAGGAGAAGTTCGCCATCACCATGGCGCCGGAGTTGGCGCTGGTGAGGTAGAAGAGCATGCCGGAGAGGGTGGCCAGGCCGATCAGGAAGCTCGCCCCGGGCAGGGACTGCAGCAGCGCGTACCAGCCGTGCTGCGGGTTCGCCATCGCCAGCGCCGCGAACTCGGAGTCCCCGTCCAGCACCTTGCGCAGCGCGGAGTTGCCGAAGATCGTCACGATGAGGAAGTCGCACAGCACCGGCGCGGTGATCGCTGCGATCACGAACTCGCGCAGCGTGCGCCCGCGGGAGATGCGGGCGAGGAACAGGCCCACGAACGGCCCCCACGCGAGCCAGAACGCCCAGAAGAACAGGGTCCAGCTGCTCATCCACTCGGCGCCGCCGTCGACGTACCCGAAGGTCTCCAGGGTCCGCGCGGGCAGCGTGAAGACGAAGCGGCCGATGTTCTCCACCATCGTGCTGAGCAGGAACGCGGTGTTCCCGCTGATCAGGATGTACGCGATCATCGCGCCGGCCACCCAGAGGTTCAGCTCGGAGATCATGCGGATCCCCTTGTCGACCCCCGAGGTGCAGGCCGCGATCGTCATCAGGACCGCGACGGCGACCAGCGCGATCTGCAGCGCCAGACCCTCGGGCAGCCCGAACAGGACGGAGAAGCCGACGTTCAGCAGGACCACCCCGATGCCCATCGAGGTGGCGACGCCGAAGACGGTGCCGACGAGGGCGAAGATGTCGATCGCGTCGCCCATCCGTCCGCGGACGCGCTTGCCGAGCAGCGGGTAGAGGGCCGCGCGGATCGACAGCGGCATGCCCCAGCGGTAGGCGAAGTACCCCATCGCCATGCCGAGCAGGGCGTAGACGGACCAGCCGGCGATGCCGTAGTGGAACATCGTCCAGATCACCGCATCCTGCGCCGCCTCGGCGGATTCCGGCGTCACGGACGGGGGAGCGATGTACTGGGTGACCGGGCCGGTCACGGAGTAGAACAGCATGTCGATGCCCACCCCGGCGGCGAACAGCATCGAGACCCAGGTGAACAGGTTGTACTGGGGCCGGGAGTGGTCCGGTCCCAGCCGGACCCCGCCCTCCTTGGAGAAGGCGACCCAGAGCACGAACAGGATCGCCAGCGTGATGGTCAGCACGTAGAACCAGCCGAGGTTCACGGAGATCCAGTCGACCGCGAGGTTCATCGTCCCGGCGGCGTGGTCGGGGGAGAGGATCGCCCAGAGCGAGAACGTCAGGATGATCAGCGAGGCGCTGATGAAGACCAGCCAGTTGATGCGCGGCTGCGCACGGTCGGCGAAGTCCGCAGGACCCTTGGTGCGCAGCTCCGTGCTCGAGGACGGAGGGCGCGTGTCCCTGTCGGCCGTGCGGCGCTCGGTGGCGCCGAACTGGCCGCGTTCGACTCCCGGTGCGGGCAGGTGCTCCTCGGACCGCTGCGCGTCATCCGGTGCGGGCACGTCGTTCTCCTATCCGTCGAGGGCGGCGTCCGTACAGTACCGCCGTTGCTCCGACGGGAGCGGCCGTGCTCCTCGCGCGGTCTGCGCCCGAGTGACGCTCCTCAGTCGGCGAGGATCCCGGTCACCGCCTGCGCCGCCCGGTCCCCGGAGACCATCGCGCCCTGGATCGATCCCGTGTCCCGATGGTCGCCGCACACGAACACCCGTGCGGAGAGACGCTGGGGGGAGCGGTCCACCAGCGGCGGAGGCATCGCGGGCAGGGTGTGCGGGAGGACGTGATGGGCGAGCACCTCCCACGAGCGGGTCGAGGTGCCGTAGATCCGCCCGAGGTCGGTGCGCACCGCCGCTTCGTCCGCGCGTCCGTCCGGCCGGTCCAGCAGGGTCGTCGCCTGGATCAGGTGCTGTCCGGGCGGGGCGTAGGAGGGGGCCGTGTTCGAGATGACCGCGGTGTTCCAGACCGGTCCTGCGGGACCGCCACCCTCCCGGGAGGCGTCCAGCCGCAGGAAAGTGCTGTGCGTGGGCGGTTCCGGGGCGGCGAACCACCAGGTGGTCAGGCCGTGCATGGGCGCCGCCGCCTGCTGCGGGAGGCTGCTGCCCGTGGTGAGTGCGGGAAGGTCCTGGGGGCCGACGGCGAGGACGGCGGCGCGGGCGCGCACCAGTCCAGCGCTGCTGTGCACGCTGACGGTGCGGGGGCTCTCCGTCACGGCGTCGACGGGCGTGGACACCCGCACGGGCTGGCGCAGCGACGCCGCCATCTGTGCGGGCAGCGCCTGCATCCCCTCCCGGGGCAGGCCCGGGGTCGCCAGGGCGAAGGAGCGCAGCAGGAGACGGACGTAGTTGGCCGAGTTCTGGCCGGTGCTGTCGGCGAGGACGCCGGCGAGGAACGTGTCCAGCACGTCGCGGCGCAGCCGCCCGGTGGCGCCCGCCGCGTCCAGGGAGGCGCTCAGCGTCGCGTCCCGCGTGGCGCGGGAGGCGGCGGTCGCGCGGAGCATGGTCGGTCCCATCCACCGCGCCAGGGCGGCGAGGTCGCGGGTATCGAGCAGTCCGCTGCGCAGCGTGCGCAGCGCGTGGCCCGGATGGTGCAGCGGTGAGGCGAGGGTGCGCATGCCCTCCGGCGTGCGCACGTCGACCCCGGTGCCGAAGGTCTGCAGCCCCAGCGCCGCCGTGTCGATCCACGCCCGCACCGCAGGGTAGGCGGGGTTGAGCACCTGGAAGCCGCGGTCGCACAGGAAGCCGTCGAGGCGCTCGGTGCGCACCCGCCCTCCCACGGTGTCGGCGGCCTCGAGCACCGTGGCCCGCAGCCCGGTGCGCTGCAGCCGCCTCGCGCACTGCAGGCCGGCCAGGCCTGCGCCGATGATCACGACGTCGGTGTCCACGCTGTCCATACCGCTCCTCCGCTCGGATGGGTCCAGCGTAAGGGGGCCGCTGCGGCACGGAGCCTCCCTGGGCGGTCTCAGTCCCGCAGCGTGCGATGCGCGATCAGCGCCGCGATGACCATCAGCCCCGCCCCGATCCCGCTGGTGAGCAGCGCACCGGAGTCGAAGGCGTGCCGGGCGGAGTCCAGCAGCACCTGACCGGTGCGGGCCGGCAGCTCGGCCGCCACGGCCGTCGCCCCGCCGAGGGTCTCCGAGGCTGCGGCGTGCTGCGATGCGGTGAGCCCGGCGGGCACCTCGAGGTGGCTGCGGTAGGCGGCGTTCAGCAGGCTGCCCAGCACGGCGGTGCCGAGCACGGCCCCGGTCTCGTACGCGGTCTCGGAGATCGCCGAGGCGGCCCCGGCCTTCTCGGCCGGGACGGCGGAGAGGATGAGGTCGTTGCTGATCGTCTCGGCAGAGCCCACCCCTGCCCCGAGGACCGCGAACGCCAGCAGCAGCACCAGGTCGCTGCCGACGACACCGGACACCATGACCAGCACGAATCCGGTGGCGTTCAGGCAGAGCCCCGCCACCACGGCGGTGGCCGGGGTGATGTGGCGGACCACCCGCACCACCAGCAGCCCCGCCGCGATCGTCACCACCAGGCCCGGCAGCAGCAGGAGCCCCGCCTTCATCGGGCTGTGGCCGCTGACCAGCTGCAGGTGCTGCGAGACGAAGTACAGGAACCCCACCAGCGAGAACACACTGAGCAGGTTCGCGATCACCGCGCCGGTGAACACCGGCCGGGTGAACAGCGTGACGTCGAGCATCGGCACCGGTCGGGCCAGCTGCCGGCGCACGAAGGCCGCCCCGCACAGCAGAGCGATCACCGCGCAGGCGATCGCGGGCACATCGAGGCCCGAGGTGGAGATGCGCTTGATCGCATAGACCAGTGGCGTCATGGTCGCCAGGGCGAGCAGCACGCTGAGGGGATCCACCGGCCCCGGCGCCGGGTCCTTCGACTCCGGGATCAGCAGCGGGCCGAGGAGCAGCAGCGGGAGCATCACGGGGATGGCGAGCAGGAACACCGAGCCCCAGGCGAAGTGCTCCAGCAGGAATCCGCCGACGATCGGGCCCAGCGCCGCTCCGCCCGAGAATCCGGCCGCCCAGATCGCGATCGCGGTGCGGCGCTGGGTGGGGTCGGTGAAGATGTTCCGGATCAGCGAGAGCGTGGCCGGCATGAGCATGGCCCCGAACACGGCCATCAGGGCGCGCGCGGCGATCAGGATCCCGGCCGTCGGGGAGAATGCGGCCAGGGCCGAGACCAGCGTGAAGCCGCTGCCGCCGATCAGCAGCAGGCGCCGTCGGCCCAGACGGTCCCCCAGACTCCCCATCGGGATGAGCAGGCCGGCGAGGATCAGCGGGTAGATGTCCACGATCCACAGCAGCTGCTGGCCGCTGGGGGTGAGGGCCTCGGAGATCGCGGGCAGTGCGAAGGCGAGCACCGTGTTGTCGATGGCGACCAGCAATACCGGGAGCATCAGCACCACCAGCGCCCACCACCGCGAGGGGGTGCGGGTCGGCGAGGGGGCCGTGTCGAGAGCAGGCAGCACGGGAACCTCCAGGATGTGTGCGGTGCGAGCTCACACTAAACCGTCCAGACGGTACAGTTCAAGATCGATGGGCCCCGGGTGCGCGTAAGGTCGCTCTCATGTCCGCCCGCGATGCCCTGCTCTCCGCCTATCAGACGCTGCTCCTGGCCGAGGGGCAGCGTGCGACCACCCTCGAGGCGGTCGCG
>JAKDNE010000146.1 GCA_030451965.1 Brachybacterium sp.
GGGTGAACATGATCGTGCGGCCCGGCGCGGCGGCCAGGTCCTGCAGCACGTCGAAGCGGGTGGCGGGGGAGACCTCGAGCACGTGGTGCTCCATGGTGCCCACCGAGCTCGTGGCCGGATCCGCGGAGTGGGTGACCGGCTCGTGCAGGAACTCCTTGACCAGCTTGTTCACCCCGGAATCGAGGGTCGCCGAGAAGAGCATCCGCTGACCCTTCGACGGGGTCTTGACGAGGATCTTGCGCACCATGGGCAGGAAGCCCATATCGGCCATGTGGTCGGCCTCGTCGATCACGGTGATCTCGACCGCGCCGAGGTCCACGTGGCCCTGGTTCATGAGGTCCAGCAGACGCCCGGGGCAGGCGACGAGCACGTCGATGCCGCCGGCGAGCGCCTTCACCTGCGGGTTCTGGCCCACGCCGCCGAAGACGACGGCGCTGCGCAGGCCCGTGGCCTCCTCGAGCGGCTTCAGCGAATCGGCGAGCTGCGAGGCGAGCTCACGGGTCGGCGCGAGGATCAGGGAGCGGGGGCGTCGCGCGACGCGACGGCGGGGCTCCGCGGTCAGGCGGGCCACCAGCGGCAGCAGGAAGGCGAAGGTCTTGCCCGAGCCGGTCCGACCGCGACCCAGGATGTCGCGCCCGGACAGGGAGTCCGGCAGCGTCGCGGCCTGGATGGGGGTCGGCTCGACGATGCCCCGAGGCGCCAGGGCGCTGATCAGGACGGGGGGCACGCCGAGGCGTGCGAAATCAGGGGTGGTCACGAAGGGTGATCCGTTCTCTGTGGTGCAATCCCACCCGGGGCGCCGTCGGGCAGCGCTGCACAGGGCAACGATCCTCTGCCGACGCTGTCACCGCAGCGGAGCCTGCCGACCAGCGAGCGCGACGCGGGGCGTCGGGCCGGATCGGGGCTGTCCGCTCGGGACCTGTGCCGCGGCGGGAGGACGGCACTGCTGCTCAGAGTAGCCGCAGGCGCCCCAGGGTGCGATGTTGTGCCCCGTCGGTGTGAGATACCACCGCGCGGCAGGGACCTCCAGGGGGGCGACGGCCGGGCCGCTGCGTGGCAGGAACCTCGCGCATGCGATGGAATGAGGGCATCCGATCGACGTCGATCCCGAGCCGAGGAGCAGTCCATGCCCGCTCAGAACCCCGCTCAGAACCCCGAGCTGCCCGCTCTGCCCGCTGCGCTCTCCGCCCTGTTCACTCGGGCCGACGAGCTCGCCGCCGTCCTGGACGCCCCACCGTCGGAGCCCACCGACGTGCCGCGACCAGAGCATCCCCGCCCCCAGCTGCAGCGCCCCGCCTGGCTGAGCCTGAACGGCACCTGGCAGTTCGAGATCGACCAGGGGGATTCCGGGCGGGAGCGAGGCCTGCTCGACCGTGAGCTCGCCCAGACGATCACCGTCCCCTTCGCCCCGGAGACCGAGGCCTCCGGGATCGGGAACCGCGATTTCCTCAGCGCCGTCTGGTACCGCCGCACCGTCACGGTCCCCGCGGACTGGGAGGGCCTGCGACCGGTCCTGCGCTTCGAGGCCGTCGACCACGACGCGACGGTGTGGGCGGACGGGGTGGAGGTGGCGCGCCACCGCGGAGGCTTCACCCCCTTCGCCGCAGACCTCTCCGCCGTGCCCGGCGTGGGCCCCGGCAGCGAGATCGAGATCGTGGTCCGCGCCCGCGATCCGCACGATGTCCCCCAGGCCCGCGGCAAGCAGTCCACCTGGTTCCACGCCACCCACGCCAGCTACCACCGCACCACCGGCATCTGGCAGAGCGTCTGGCTCGAGGGCGTTCCGGCCGACGAGATCCGCTCCCTGCACATCATCCCGTCGCTGGCCGGGCACTCCTTCACGATCACCGCCCCGTTGGCGCGCTCCGCCCGCGGCACCCGCCTCGAGATCATCGCTGCAGTGCCCGGCGGAGAGGAGGTCTCCCGCGCCGAGGTGCGCGCCGACCTCGACCTCGCCCCGCACCTCCAGCTGGTGATCCCCGAGGACCAGGTGCGGGTCTGGGGCCCGGGCGCGCCCGAGCTGTACGCCCTCACCGCGCGCCTCCTGGAGGCCGATGGCACGGTGCTGGACGAGGTCCGCTCCTACGCGGGCCTGCGTGCCGCCACGCTGCGGGACCACGAGTTCCGCCTCAACGGAGAGAAGGTCTTCCAGCGCCTCGTGCTCGACCAGGGGTACTGGGAGGAGTCGCTGATGACCTCCCCGTCCGATGAGGCGATGACCACCGATATCCGGCTCGCGCTGGAGGCCGGTTTCAACGGCGCGCGACTGCACCAGAAGGTCTTCGAGCAGCGGATGCTGTTCTGGGCGGACCTGCACGGCTATCTCGTCTGGGGCGAGTTCGGCGACTGGGGGGCCTCCGGCTTCGGACCGATGGGGGAGAACCAGCAGCCCACCGCCTCCTTCATCGGCCAGTGGATCGAGGCCGTCCAGCGGGATCTCAGCCACCCCAGCATCATCGGCTGGTGCCCGCTGAACGAGACCCACCAGGTCCGCCACGACCGCCTCACCCAGCTCGACGACGTCACCCAGGCGATGTACGACGCGACCAAGCTCGCCGACCCCTCCCGGCCCGTGCTCGACGCCTCCGGCTATTCCCACCGGGTGCGCGGCGCCGACATCTTCGACTCCCACTCCTACGAGCAGGACCCCCGGCGCTTCCGCGCCGAGCAGTCGGGGCTCGCCGACGGCACCCCGTTCGTGAACCGCCGCGAGCTGGCCCCCGATGAGATGCCCTTCGCCGACGGCAGCTTCTCGCTGCCCTTCGCGGGCCAGCCCTACTTCGTCTCCGAGTACGGCGGGATCTGGTGGAACGCGCAGGAGGCCCGCGACGCCGAGGCGGCCGAGCGCGCCGGCAGCAATGCCGCAGCGTCCTGGGGCTACGGCGAGCGGGTGCGCAGCCAGGAGGAGCTCTACGAGCGCTTCGAGGGGCTCACCCGGGTGCTGCTCGAGGACCCGCTGATGTTCGGGTACTGCTATACCCAGATGACCGACGTGTTCCAGGAGAAGAACGGTGTCGTGGACTTCGCACGGGGTCGCAAGCTGGACCTGGCCCGCCTCCGTGCGGTGCAGGAGCGGACCGCCGCGTATGAATGTGAGGACTGACGCGCCGCTTCCCTACACTTGTGCGGTGACCTCCACCGACACCTCCCTCACCGACCGCCCGCTGACCCGCACCCCGCTGACCCTCGAGGACGCGCCCGCGCTCACCGCGCTGCTGAACCGCATCGATGCGGCCGACGATCTCGGCGAGCCCGCCGAGGAGATCAGCATCCGTGAGCTGCTCACCATGCCGGGGCTCGATCTGGAGCGCGACACCCTCGCCGTCCGCGACGAGGACGCGCTGATCGCCTTCACCGTCGTCGACGTCCACACCTCGCTGGATCGTGACGACCGGGTGCGCTGCCAGCTGATGGGCGGCGTCGATCCCTCCCATCGCCGCCAGGGCCTGGGCGCCGCGCTCTTCGCCTGGGCCGAGGAGCGTGCCGCGCAGCTCGTCGCCGAGCGCCACCCCGCCGAGGCCGTCGCCGTCTTCCGCGCCGCCGGCGGCCGGGACCCCGACGTGGACGCACCGGAGGACGCCCCGCTGAACGGCGGCGCCGGTGTGCGCCCGCTGCTGGAGAGCCGCGGGTACCGCCGTGCCCGCAGCTGGCTGGTCATGCTCCGTGAGCTGCCCGGCGCCGCGCTGCCGGACATCGAGCGCGATCAGGTGCGAGTGATCGCCCCTGCGGACGATGACGCCGAGGCCACCCGTCTGGCCCACCTCGCAGCCTTCGCCGACCACTGGGGCTCCGCACCCGTCTCCGCGGAGCGCTGGAACCGCTGGTGGTTCTCCCACACCGCGCGGCGCGAGCTCTCCAGCATCGCGCTCGACGCCGACGGCACCGTGCACGCCTACGTCATCGCCTCGGAGGACAAGCCCGGCGTCCTGCACATCGCCCTGGTGGGCACCCGCCCCGAGGCCCGCGGTCGGGGGCTCGCGCGAGCGGTCATCGCCCGCAGCCTCGCCGCAGCCGCGGAGAAGGGGTACGCAAGGGTCGAGCTCGAGGTCGACGCCGACTCCCTCACCGGGGCGACGCGGCTGTACGACGCGCTCGGCTTCGCCCGTGATGCGGTGTACGGGACCTACGAGAAGTCTGTCGGCCGGCTGGTCTGAGGAACAGTCGATGAGAGCCGTGCGCTTTGACGCCTTCCGGACCGTGCCGGCCCTGATCGAGGTGCCGGACCCCGCCTGCCCGCCCCGCGGCGCAGTCATCGCCGTCCATGCCACCGGCGTGTGCCGCAGCGACTGGCACGCCTGGCAGGGGCACGACGACTCCGTGCAGCTGCCGCACATCCCCGGCCACGAGTTCGCCGGAGTCATCGAACAGGTGGGGGAGGAGGTTTCCCGTTTCGTGCCCGGCGACCGGGTCACCGCCCCCTTCATCCTCGCCTGCGGCCGCTGCGAGCAGTGCCTCGCCGGCGCGCCCCAGGTGTGCCCCCAGCAGCGCCAGCCCGGCTTCGACCTCCCCGGTGCCTGGGCCGAACAGGTGGTGGTGGTCGAGGCGGACCACAACCTCGTCGCCCTCCCGGACGGGATCGATATGACCCTCGCGGCCGGGCTCGGTTGCCGGGTGGGCACGGCCCATCACGCCGTGCGCGCCCAAGCCGCAGTCCAGCCGGGAGAGCAGGTCGTGGTGTTCGGCTGCGGAGGGCTGGGCCTGGCCTGCGTGATGATCGCTCTCGCCGCCGGCGCCGAGGTGATCGCCATCGACATCTCTCGGGCTGCGCTCGCCGCCGCCGCGGATCTCGGCGCCACCGCCCTGGCCACCTCGCCCGATATCGTCGAACGCGTCCGCGAGAGGGCCGGCGGCGGCGCCCACGTCAGCCTCGACGCACTCGGCTCCGCCGCGACCGCGCGCGCAGCGATCGAGTCGCTGAGACCCCGCGGCCGCCACGTACAGGTCGGGCTGCTGCTGGGCGAGGACACGGACCCCTCGCTGCCCATGGGACGAGTGATCGCCCAGGAGCTGCAGATCCTCGGCAGCCACGGCCTGGCCGTCGAGGAGTACGGCGCGCTGCTGGCCGATATCGCGGAAGGCCGCCTGGACCTGTCCGGCACCGTCGGCCATGTGATCGACGCCGCCGAGCTGCCCGCCGCGATGGCTGCGATGGACCAGCCACCCACCACCGCCGGGATGACCGTGGCCCGCTGGCGGTGAGGAACACCTCGGGCGGCGCGGCGTGCGGTCGGGACCGTCGACCCGCTGTGGAAGCATTGCCCGCATGACCATCACTGCAGCGGCCGACGGCTCCGCCCTCGGCAACCCGGGCCCGGCGGGCTGGGCCTGGTACATCGACGACGACACCTGGCGCGCGGGCGGCTGGCCGCACGGCACCAACAACATGGGTGAGCTCAAGGCCGTGCTCGACCTGCTCGAGGCGACCGCCGTCGATGCCGACCAGCACCTGCACGTCCTGTGCGACAGCCAGTACGTCATCAACTCGGTCACCAAGTGGATGCCGGGCTGGAAGCGCAAGGGCTGGCGCAAGAAGGACGGCAAGCCGGTGATGAACGTCGAGCTGCTGAAGGACATCGACCGTGCGCTCGCCGGGCGCAGCGTCGAGTTCGAATGGGTCAAGGGCCACTCCGGCCACGCCATGAACGAGGCGGCCGACGTGCGCGCCAACGCCGCCGCCACCGCCTTCTCCAAGAAGCAGGACCCTCAGGTGGGGCCCGGGTATCGCGGCAGCGGAGCAGCGGCTGCTACTCCTGTATCTCCCGCATCGCCGTCGGCCACCACCGACGAGCCGGCCGAGGACCTCTTCAGCCTCTTCGACCAGGCCGAGGGGGAGGGCGCCGCGAGCTGCTCCACCGCCGTCGAGGAGACCGTGCTGGTGGCCGACGGCCCGGGCACCACCGACTTCGAGCAGATCACCGCGAGGGAGCAGGCGCTGCTCGGTGACCGTCTGCGCGCCGATCCGCCGAGCGCCGCCGAGCTGCTGCACCCCTCGTTCACCGAGGTCGGTGCGAGCGGTCGCCGCTACGACCGCGAAGAGATCCTCGCGCGCCTCGCCCCGCTGGAGGACGTCGACGCGGAGGAGTTCGTCGCCGACGAGATCGCCCCCGGTGTGGTGCTGCTGCAGTACATAACGAACGAACCGCGAGGTGCCGTGCACCGCAGCTCCCTGTGGGTGCAGGAGAGCGGCCGCTGGCTGCTGCGTCATCATCAGGGCACGGCTTCCTTCGGAGCCAGCGGCACGCACCGCGACCTACGGGGGCGGTGAGCCCGCCGGTCGTTCGGTGTCTCGGGGCTCGCTGTCTCGGGACGCGTCATCTCGGGGTTGCTCGTCCACCGCTGGCAGCGTCGGCCGTGGGGTGATCAGCGGAGGCGTGGGAGAGACTCCCGTGGCCCCGTGAGGACTGTTCCAGACCCAGGCGCCCGGCGGTGTCTCACCGGCGGGAGGATCTGCCGGCGGACCGCTGTCGTTGCTGGTTCTGGTTCTGGTTCTGGTTCTGGTTCTGGTGCGGTTCGCCGGGGTCAGGACCCAGAGCCCGTGCTCCTTGAGCAGGTTGCAGCGGGCGCACAGCCCTTGGCCGTTCGCGAAGCTGGTCGGGCCGCCGCGGTGGTAGGGGAGGGCGTGGTCGCTGTGGCGGATCGTCGCGTTGCACCAGGGGGTGCGGCAGGTGGTGTCACGCCAGCGGAGCATCCGGGCGAGTCCGGCCGGGAAGGCCCGGGCGCGGGACTCCATGGCGATGAGGTCGCCGGTGCGCGGAGCGGTGTAGAGCCGACGGTAGAAGGCTGAGACGGCCTCGTCGGGGTGCTGGACCTCGTCGTGACGCAGATGCCCCGGCGGACGGCCGCCTACGGTGTCCCTCACGATGTGCGCGGGGATCGTGCCGTAGCCCTCGAGCTGGGCGGTCTCGGCCTCATCGTCCCGTCCCAGGAGGGCGGTGTCCGTGATGACGATGCCGATGTCCAGCCCGGGCTGCAGATGTGGGCGTTGTGCGGCACCGATCCCCGCTTTTTCGCCCCCGGCGCTCCGCTGGACGTCCTCGACGAGCAGATCGGCCTCCAGGGCGGACAGGGATGTCTTCGTGCCCGCAGCACGCCGGGTCTCTGCCCGCGAGTGGAGCGAGTGCATGAGGGCGACGGCGTCGATGGCGCGCAGCGTCGCGGTCACGCGGGCCATCCCGTCGCTCAGCGGCGTCATCCTGACGTGCCGCGACCTGGCGGCCCGATCAGCGCGCTCTCGGGACGTCTCAGGCTCCAACGTCTGGACCAAGGCGCGGATATCGGCCTGGAGACGCCTGTGCCCCTTGCCCTGCAGCATCTCGGGATGCTCCCGGATCTGGTCGTCGATCCGCTGGCAGGTCTCGTCGCCGGCCCCGTCGAGGGCGCCGGCGACGGCGGAGGCCTGCTGATCCGTCACGGCGCCGGACCAGAGACGGTCCACCGTTCCGGGCATGTTCTGGACCAGGCGGCGCGCCTTCGCCTGGGAGAGGGAGGATGCGGCCGGAGAGATCCGGCGGGCCAGTGCGATCTCCTGCCCGGCGCCTCTGCCCTGCTTCTCGGCCGACACCCCCTGCGCGGCATCATCTCGCCGGATCCGCTGCTCGGCCGCGACCTGCCAGTTCGCGTCGACCGCCGCGAGAGAGGCGCGCAGGTGATCGATCCCCGCGAGAGCTGCCAGTGCCTCTTCCACGCTGCCGGGCGCGGTATCGGGCAGCGGATCGCGCACCGAGCTGGTCCGGGTGAATGCGAGCAGGGTCGC
>JAKDNE010000147.1 GCA_030451965.1 Brachybacterium sp.
GGCCGGAGAGGTCATGATGCTCCTTCGAGGACGGCGATGCGCCCCGCTGCCCGCGGCGCACCGGGACCAGTGTCGCACGAGTAGTTAGCTTAGCGAGAGATAAGCCGGGCGAGTCGGTTGTCGTTAGGCTGAGGGTCATGAGCTCGTCGCAGCGCGGTGAGGACGGCCGCGATCACCCCACCGTTCCTCCTCCCCTGTTCAGCATCGACTCCAGCGATCCCCGGCAGGAGCTGGTCGATCGCAGCGGCCTGAGCGCCCGGGACATCACCCAGATCGATGCGCTGATGGCCGCGCTCGCTCGGCTCCGTGCAGCGGAGCAGGAGCTCGCCGATGCCTCTCTGCAGTACATGCAACTGGGGCGGACGGACATGCGCGCCCTGCATTTCCTCATCGTCGCCGAGAACACCGGCACCCTCGCGACGCCGGGTGCGATCACCCAGGCCCTGGGGATCTCGAGCGCCTCGACGACGAAGCTCCTGGACCGGCTGGAAACCGCCGGTCATCTCCGGCGCACCCGACATCCGGTCGACCGGCGAGCCCTGGTGGTCACCATCGAGCCCACCACACGGAGCACGGCGATGCGCACCGTGGGGGCGACCCAGGCGCGCCGGGTCGACGCGGCCCGGCGCCTGCTGCCGGCCGAGCGCGACCTCGTGACCGGGTTCCTCGACGACATGGCCGAGCAGATCTCGCTGGTCGGAGTGGAGTGGGGCGCCACGGAGGACGCCGGGAGCGACGGCTGACAGGCGCCGACCTACCGATCGGTCGGGTCGATGACCTGCGCGGGAGAAATCCCGGAGTGTCGCCAGGACCGGGTACTTGACGGAGTGAGCACCCCCGGGTGAGAGTCTGCTCACCGGCACCCACTTGCCAGACGGGGTGATCTTCGCTATGTGGCCGGGCGTGAGGAGCGAAGTCGCCCTGCATCGTGACAGGAGGTTCCCCCATGGACACCACCATCTTCGAGCAGCACGAGTCCGAGATCCGCGGCTACTGCCGCGCGTATCCCACGGTGTTCGCGTCCGCCTCCAATGCTCGCCAGGTCGATGAGGACGGCACCAGCTACATCGACTTCTTCGCCGGCGCCGGAGTGCTGAACTTCGGGCACAACAACCCGACGATGAAGGAGGCGATGATCGACTTCCTCCAGGCGGACGGCGTGGCGCACAGCCTGGACACCTACACCACCACGAAGCGGGACTTCATCGCTCGCTTCCACGAGGTGATCCTCGCCCCGCGGGGCATGGACCACAAGATGCAGTTCATGGGGCCGACGGGCTCCAACGCGATCGAGGCGGCACTCAAACTGGCCCGCCTGGCCACCGGTCGGCGCGAGATCGTCGCCTTCAGCCACGGCTTCCACGGCATGACCCTCGGCTCCCTCGCGGCGACCGCGAACCACGCCTTCCGCCAGTGGGCCGGCGTGCCGCTCACGGACGTCGTGCGCCTGCCCTTCGAGACCGCCCCCGGAGGCCGCACCGGGATCGCCGACTACAGGGCCGCATTGCAGGACCCCTCCAGCGGGGTCACTCCGCCCGCGGCCTTCCTCGTCGAGCCGGTCCAGGCCGAGGGCGGGGTCAATGTCGCCAGTCGCGAGTGGCTGCACGAGATCCAGGACCTCGCACGTGAGGTCGGCGCGCTGTTCATCATCGATGACATCCAGGCCGCCGTCGGCCGCACCGGCGGGTACTTCTCCTTCGACGGGATGGATCTGGACCCGGACATCATCGCCCTGGCCAAGGGGCTCGGTGGCTTCGGCACCCCGATCGCGATGACGCTGAACAAGCCCGAGGTCGACGCCCACTGGTCGCCGGGCGCCCACACCGGCACCTTCCGCGGGCAGGGGCTGTCCTTCGTCGCAGGCACCGTCGCGCTGGACTACTTCACGGATGAGGCGTTCCTCGCCGACGTGCTCGCCAAGGGCCAGACGATGCGCGAGGCGCTCGAGGCCATCGCTGCGAAGCACCCGGACAAGGGCTGGGAGGTGCGCGGCCGCGGCATGATGCAGGCGCTGGACACGGGGGACGGCGCGTTCGCCAAGCGGATCCAGCAGGAGTGCTTCGAGCGGGGCCTGCTGGTCGGCCCGTGCGGGAGCGGAGGGCGGGTGATCAAGCTGATCCCGCCGCTGACGATCCCGGAGGCGGACCTGGAGGAGGGCCTCGCCCTGTTCGAGCAGGCCATCGACGCCGCGGCGAAGGCCGTCTGATGCGCCTCCGGTCCGATATGACCTTCGCGCCCGAGGAGTACCAGCGGAGGATCGCGGAGCTGCGGCAGCGGATGGCGCAGCGGGAGCTGGACGCGGTGATCATCACCGACCCCGAGAACCTGATGTACCTCACGGACTACCAGACCACCGGGTACTCCTTCTTCCAGGCCCTGGTCGTGCCGCTGGCGGCCGACTCGGTGATGATCACCCGTGCGCTCGAGGAGTCCAACGTGATCGCGCGGACCTGGGTGGAGCACACCCGGCCGTATCCCGACGACGGCGACGCGATCCTGGAGCTGGTCAGCACTCTGCGTGACCTGCGGCTGGGGGACTCCCGGGTGGGGTACGAGCGCAACAGCTACTACTTCCCCGCCTACCAGCAGGATCGCATCCACGAGGCCTTCGGCGAGGGCCTGGTGGACTGCTTCGGGATCGTCGAGGAGGGGCGGATCCGCAAGTCCCCTGCCGAGATCGAGGTGATGCAGCTCGCGGCCTACGCCGGGGAGGCCGGGATGGCGGCCGGTCTGTACACCGCGATGTCCGGCGCCACCGAGAACGATGTGGCTGCCGCCATCACCTCGGCGATGTTCCGCGCCGGCGGGGAGTTCCCGGCGGTCCTGCCCTATGTCGCCTCCGGGCCCCGTTCGATGATCGGCCATTCCACCTGGGAAGGGCGCATGATCAGGCCCGGGGAGCACGTGTTCCTCGAGGTGGGCGGCTGCTACCGGAGATATCACACGGCCATGATGCGCACTGTGGTCAACGGGGCGCTCTCGGACTCGATGCACTCCGCGCAGGAGCTGATGAAGCAGACGCTGGCGGAGCTGCGTGCCCTGATGAAGCCAGGGGTGACCATCTCCGAGATCGCGGAGCTGACCCGCTCCCGCATCGAGAGCAATGACGTGGGGGCGAAGCTGGTCACCCGCGCCGGCTATTCGATCGGGATCGCGTTCCCGCCGTCCTGGGACGAGGGCTACATCGTCTCCCTGCTGGAGGGCGACGAACGACAGCTCGAGGAGGGGATGACCTTCCATCTGCTGCCGTGGATGTGGGGGGTGGACGGGAACAAGACCGTCGGCATCTCCGACACGGTGCACGTCACGAAGGACGGCTGCGAATCGTTCTTCACCCTGCCGGAGGACTTCACCGTCCACGAGAGCTCCGCCCGTTCGGTCCCCACCGGCGCCGTCCTCGCGCCGCGCTTCTGAGAGCTTCTGAGAGGAGCCGCCCCCTATGACCACGCTGACTGCCATCGATCCCACCACCGGACGCGTCGTGCGTGAGGTGCCCGCCGCGACCCCGGCGGAGATCACCGCGCTCATCGACCGTTCCCAGTCCGCCTACGGATCATGGAAGGACACGACCCTCGCCGAGCGCGCGGACGTTCTGCGCCGGGTCGCCACCTATCTGCGCGAGCACACCGAGGAGCTCGCGCCCCTGATGACCGAGGAGATGGGCAAGCCCATCGGGGAGGCCCGCGGGGAGGTCGCGAAATCGGCGTGGGCCGCCGAGCATTATGCCGAGTTCGGTCCCGAGTACCTCGCCGACGAGCACCTGGCCTCGGACGCGACCTCGTCGTTCGTGCAGTACCTGCCGCTGGGTCCGGTGCTGGGGATCCTGCCCTGGAATGCCCCGTTCTGGGTCGCTTTCCGCTTCTGCGCCCCGGCGCTGATGGCCGGGAACACCTGCATCATGAAGCACGACCCCCACGTGCCGGGCTGCGCAGCCGCGCTCGAGGAGGTGTTCCGGAAGGCCGGTGCCCCCGACGGCGTGTTCCAGACCCTGCTGGCGCAGACCGAGGATGTCGAGCAGGCGATCCGTGACCCCCGCGTCCAGGCGGTCTCCTTCACCGGCTCCGACCGTGCAGGGGCGACCGTCGCCTCGATCGCCGCGAGCGAGATCAAGCCCGCAGTGCTCGAGCTCGGCGGCTCCGACCCCTGCATCGTGCTGGCCGATGCGGACCTCGCCAAGGCCGCGGAGGTCTCGGCGCTCTCGCGGATCATCAACGCCGGCCAGTCCTGCATCGCCGCGAAGCGGATGATCGTGGAGCGGTCCGTGCACGACGAGTTCGTGGAGCTGCTCGCCGCGCAGCTGCGGGATCTGGTGGTCGGCGATCCCCGCGATCCGGCCACGAAGGTGGGGCCGATCGCTCGCGAGCAGCTGCGCGAGGGCCTCCATCGACAGGTCACCACCAGCGTCGAGGCCGGCGCCACGCTGGTGCTCGGCGGCGAGATGCCGGCGGGGGAGGGCTTCTTCTATCCGGTCACGCTGCTGACCGGGGTCCAGCCGGGGATGACCGTCTGCACCGAGGAGACCTTCGGGCCGATCGCCGTGGTGATCGCCGCGGACGATGCGGAGCACGCGCTCGCCCTGGCCAATGACACGCCCTACGGTCTCGGCGCCGCGATCTGGACCGAGACCGAGCGGGGAGTGGGGATGGCGCGCCGCATCGAGGCGGGACAGGTCTCGGTCAACGGGATCGTGAAGTCCGATCCGCGCCTGCCCTCCGGCGGGATCAAGCGCTCCGGATACGGGCGCGAGCTCGGCCCCCACGGCATCCGCGAGTTCACCAACGCCCAGCAGGTCTGGGTGGGGCCGGTGAGAGCCTGACCCCATAAGTATCTTGACGTCAAACTATTTAGGTGTAGAGTCTTGAGTAAGGCAAGGCTCACCTAAGTAGGGAGATGATGGATGATGACTCACGTCCGTGACCTGGCAGCATTCGTGCACGCAAGTCGCTACGACCAGCTCAGCGAGGCGGCGGCCGAGCAGTTGCGGATCCGTGTCCTGGACACGATCGGCGTCGCGATCGCGGCGCAGGATGCGGCGCCGATGCGCGCGATCCGCTCCCTGCTGGCCGACCTCGGAGGGAGCGCGGATGCGACCTTCTTCGGAGGGGGTCGCGGCCCGATCGACCGCGTGGCCTTCTACAACGGGGCTCTGAGCCGCTACCTCGACTACATGGACTCGTATCTTGCTGCGGGCGAGACCAACCACCCTTCCGACAACCTGGGCGCTGTGCTGGCGGCCGCGGAGTCCGTCGACGCCTCCGGCGCGGATCTCCTCGCCGCTCTCGCGGTCTGCTATCAGGTGCAGACGCGTTTGTCCGACGTCGCTCCGGTGCGCGCCCGCGGATTCGACCACACCGTGCAGGGGGCGTACGCCGCTGCGGCGGGCGTCTCGCGCGCCCTCGGTCTCGACCTGGAGCAGACGCAGAACGCGATCTCGATCTCCGGCACCGCCAACAATGCCCTGCGCGTCACCCGGACGGGCGACCTCTCCCACTGGAAGGGGCTTGCCTACCCGAACATGGCGAAGGAGGCGACCTTTGCGGCGCTGCTGGCGCAGCGGGGCCTCACCGGTCCGGCAGAGGTGTTCGAAGGCAACAAGGGTCTGCAGGAGACCATCACCGGCCCGTTCGAGATCGACTGGTCGCGCGAGGACCTGGAGAAGGTGCGCGAGACGATCGTGAAGAAGCACAACTCCGAGATCCATTCACAGACCGCTCTGGATGCTGCCCTCGAGGTGCGGCTCCAGGACGGGTTCCTCGTCCGCGCCATCGAGCGCGTGGATCTGAGGACCTTCGACGTGGCCCACTCCATCATCGGCGGCGGCGAGGAGGGGGACAAACGCGCCATCCGCACCAAGGAGGAGGCCGACCACTCCCTGCCGTGGCTGCTGGCCGTCGCACTGCTGGACGGACAGGTCGAGCCGGAGCAGTATCACCACGAGCGGATCGTCGCCGACGACGTGCAGGACCTGATGCAACGGGTCCACATCACACCGGACGCCGACTTCTCCTCGCGTTTCCCGCAGGAGATGGTCGCCGACCTGACGGTGACCCTGGCTGACGGGACCGTGCTGACCGCTTTCGAGACCGCCTACGAGGGCTTCCACACCGATCCTCTGGACTGGGACGGGGCGATGCGCAAGTACCGCGGCCTCGCCCTGCCGGTCGTGGGGTCCGAGATGACCGAAGAGATCGCCGACATCGTCCACGAGCTCGAGCGCCATCCCGTACGGCGACTGACCGACGTGCTCTCCCGCGCCGGATCCACCCACTGAAAGGACAGATCATGACCACCCAGAACGCTTCCGCACACGACGTCAGCTTCGACATCGTGCCCCGTGCGCACCGTCCGATGAAGCCCCGCACCCACGGGCTGACCGAGATCCGCGCTCCGTACTATTCCACCTTCGGCACCCGCCACCTGCAGGACGTCTTCGACGTCGCCGGGCAGTGGGTCGACGGCATCAAATGGGCGGGCGGCTCCTTCGCGCTGGTGCCCAAGGAACAGGTGCGTGCCTTCAGCGATATCGCGCATGAGCACGGCGCCTACGTCTCCTCCGGCGGGTGGATCGAGACCGTGCTGCGCTACGGCGAGGACGCGGTCGACGCATACCTGCGTGAAGCCAAGGAGGTCGGTTTCGACACCATCGAGATCTCCACCGGCTTCATCATGCTTCCCACCTCCGGGCTGCTGCGGCTGGTCGAGAGGGTGACCAGAGCCGGCCTGAAGGCCAAGCCCGAGCTCGGCATCCAGATCGGCTCCGGCGGCGACTCCGGTGAGGCCGAGCTGGCCGCGGAGGGCACCAAGGACGTCGGCGACCTGATCGAGCGTGCACGCCGGACCCTCGAGGCGGGCGCCGACATCGTGATGATCGAGTCAGAGGGCATCACCGAGAACGTGACCGACTGGAACACCGCGGCGGTGGCCTCGATCATCAACGGTGTCGGCCTGGAGAACGTGATGTTCGAAGCCGCTGACGGCCCCGTCTTCGAGTGGTACCTCAAGCACTACGGCAACGAGGTCAACCTGTTCGTCGACCACTCGCAGATCCTGCAGCTCGAGGGCCTGCGCCAGAACATCTGGGGCAACAAAAGCACCTGGGGCCGGGTGATCAACCCGATGTTCAGCTGATCGCCGGGCAACGCCAAGCGCCTGCACCGTTCCGGGACCTACCCACGAGGTCCCTGCGCGGTGCCGGACCTCGCTCCGCGGCGGTTGTGCGGCTCTCGGCCTCCGTGGCGAAGCCTCTGGTCGCTGCTCCACTGGTCGATACCGAGGGGCACGATGGTCACTCAGGCCGTCGTCGACTCCTCGCGAATCGACTCCTCGAGCGCCGACACGTCGTCCGGTACAGCGCGCTGATCGGGGTCGGTCGACAGTTTGGCCACCGTGATCAGCAGCGCAGAGTCCATGATCGCCACGAGCCGGTGCCGCGCCTCCGGGAGGATCAGCAGGCTTCCCTGCCGTGCCTCCCAGCAGTCGTCACCGATCCACAGCTGGACGCGGCCCTCGAGGACGTAGATCGTCGCTTCGTCGAGATTTCCTCGCTCGCCGATCTCCGCTCCCTTGAGCAGGCCCATCACGGTCTGGCGCAGCACCTTCTCGTGCCCGCCGAAGACGGTTTCGGCCGCACGGCGACCTCCGGCGTGGTACGCGGCCTTGATCTGCTGGCGCGCGAGAGCCTCGATAGAGATCTTCTTCTTCATGACCCCATGGTCG
>JAKDNE010000148.1 GCA_030451965.1 Brachybacterium sp.
GCCTGGGTATCGGACTGGTCCTGCATCGTTGCTCTCCTCCGTACGGCCCTTCCACCCTATGCACACCGAGGCGCGGTCGGCCAGCGGTGCGCCGGCACCGGTCCACGCCACCGGATTCCTGCCGCTGGCGAGGGTTGAACACCCCACAGCCGCCCACACCTCACAGGCGTCAGGTTTCCGGTGACCTTCGGGCGCCTGTTCTGGTGGCCTCCGGTCACGAAAGCGTCACGATGCGCCCCTATCCCCACCTGCGCATTTGACGCAGGTCACTCGTATGCGCACTATTGAACCTGAAACCTGAACCACTTGTCAGGTTCGAGATCCCCGCGATGCCCCACAACGACGTACCCGGCACCACGGCACCAGCACGACGAGGTGCACGGCCCGCACGGCAGCGGCCCCGCTCACGCGGCAGCAGCCTCCCGGACCACGCCGATGGACGCTCCCGGGGCCCGCACTGCTCGAAAGGCACACCATGCGCAGAACGATGAAGTTCGCCGCCGCCGGCGCCGCCGCCGCGCTCGCCCTGGGGGCGTGCGCCCCCGCTGCCGACGAGGCCGCCGGAGGCGGTGGCGGCGGCGAGGAGAGCGACGTCGCGGTCGAGGTCGGCATGATCACTTCGATCACGGGCCCGCTGGCCGCCTACGGGGCCACGTACCAGCAGGGCTTCGAGGCCGGACTGGACTACGCCACCGACGGCACCGGCGAGATCGAGGGCGTCGACCTCGAGATCGAATGGGTCGACGATCAGGGCAACCCGGACACCGCCGTGCAGCAGGCCCGCACCATGATCGGCGAGGGCACCGACGTGATCGCCGGCTCGGCCGCGTCCGGTGTGGCCGTCGCCGTCGCCGAGCAGGCCGCCCAGAACGAGACCCTGTTCCTCTCCGGTCCTGCCGCCACCGACGCGCTGACCGGCGTGAACGACCAGACCTTCCGCTCCGGTCGCCAGACCATCCAGGACGTCTCCACCGCTGCGACCTTCCTCGAGGACGTCGACGGCGCGAAGATCGTGGTGTTCGGTCAGGACAACGCCTTCGGCCAGGGCAACGTGTCCTCCGTCGAGGCCGTGCTGGGCGCCGAGGGCGCCGAGGTCGAGCCGATCCTGGTCCCCGAGGACGCCACCGAGTTCACCCCCTTCGCCCAGCAGATCCTCTCCGCCGAGGCGGACATGGTGTTCGTGGCCTGGGCCGGCGCCACCACCGGCGCGATGTGGGAGGCCCTCTCCCAGCAGCAGGTCCTCGAGGACACCACCGTGGTCACCGGCCTCGCCGACCGCGCCTCCTACCAGGCCTACGGCCCCGGTTCCGGGGACATCCAGTTCCTGAACCACTACTTCCCCGGCGCGACCGACAACGAGGCCTCACAGGCCATGGACTCCTTCCTGGACGAGAACGGCTACGAGCCCGACCTGTTCACCGTCGACGGCTTCGTCGCCGCGCAGATGCTGGTCCACGCCATCGAGGAGGGTCAGGGCGATACCCCGGCCATGATCGATGCGCTCGAGGGCTGGACCTTCGACTCCGTCAAGGGTGAGCTCACCGTCCGGCCCGAGGACCACGCACTGATCCAGCCGATGTTCCAGGTCAAGCTCGTCGACCAGGACGGCGAGTGGGTGCCAGAGCTGATCGAGACCGCGGATGCCGAGGCCGTCGCCCCGCCGGTGGCAGGCGAGTGATGAGCGACCGACCCGCGCTGCAGCTGACGCACATCGGCCTCCAGATCGGCGGTGCCCGCATCCTGAACGACGTGGACGTCGAGGTCGCCACCGGCGAGATGGTGGGAGTGATCGGCCCCAACGGTGCCGGCAAGACCACTCTGTTCAACATCATCTCCGGAGTCATGACCCCCACCACCGGGCGGGTGCTCCTGACCGGCGAGGACGTGACCGGCCGGAAAGTGCATCAGCGGGCGCGGGTCGGTCTGGGCCGCACCTTCCAGACCTCGAGCGTCTTCCCGGGCCTGACCGCCGGGAAGAACGTCCGCATGGCCGCGCAGTCCAAGCTCGGCGCCGCGACGAGTCCGTGGAAGTTCCCGCGGCGCGGGGACGACGCCGACGTCGTCGCCGGGCGCTGCCTGGAGGAGGTGGGCCTGGCCCACCACGTCGACACCGAGGCCGGTGTCCTCTCGCACGGCGACAAGCGCAAGCTCGAGATCGCGATGCTGATCGCCACCGACCCCCAGGTGGTGCTGCTGGACGAGCCCATGGCGGGCGTCGGCTCCGGCGACGTGAAGGGGCTGATGGAGGTCATCCGTCGGCTCCACCAGGGCGGACGCACCGTCCTCATGGTCGAGCATCACATGGAGGTGCTGATGGACCTGGTGGACCGGGTCGCGGTGATGCACCACGGCGAGCTGCTCGCGATCGACACCCCCGACGCCGTCATGGCCGACCCCGCCGTGCAGAAGGCCTACCTCGGAGAGACCGTATGACCCCCATCCTGACCGTGCAGGACCTCAACGTCCGGATCGCCGGCCAGCAGGTCGTCGAGGACGTCTCCTTCGACGTCGCCGCGCACGGCGTGACCGCGCTGCTGGGCCGCAACGGCGTGGGCAAGTCCTCGACGCTGAAGGGCCTGCTGGGCCTGTACGAGCGCAGCGGCGAGGTGACCTTCGACGGCACCCGCATCGACAAGCTGATGACCCACCGCGTGGTCCAGCAGGGCATCGCCTACGTCCCCGAGGACCGTGAGGTCTTCAGCCAGCTCACCGTGGCGGAGAACCTGCGCCTGGCCGAGCGCGGCGGGGCCCCGCAGCGGGCACTGGTCGACGAGCTCTTCCCCGAGCTGCGCCAGCGAGCGAACCAGCAGGCGGGCACCCTCTCGGGCGGGCAGCAGCAGATGGTCTCGCTCTCCCGTGCGCTGATGAACGACAACCAGCTGATCCTGGTCGATGAGCCCACCAAGGGGCTCGCCCCGCTGATCGTCGGCACCGTCACCGAGGCCCTGAAGAAGGCCGCGGAGATCACCCCGATGCTGCTGGTGGAGCAGAACCTGCAGGTGGTGCGCGATCTCGCCCACACCGTGGTGGTGCTCTCAGGCGGTCGGGTGGTCCACACCGGTCCGGCCGACGAGTTCCTCGACTCCGACCTCGTCCAGCGCCACCTCGGCGTCTCCTCCGACGGCAAGGCCGCGGAGGGGCTCGACGAGGAGCCCGCCGAGAAGGCCGACGGCCCCGCCAGCAGCACCGAAGCGAAGGAGGACGACACATGAGCGCAGTGATCCTCCTGCTCATCACCGGGGTGGGCCTGGGCGCCCTCTACTTCCTGGTCGCCTCCGGGCTGTCCCTCATCTACGGGCTGATGGGCGTGCTGAACTTCGCCCACGGCTCCTTCCTCACCCTGTCCGGCTTCCTGGGCTGGGAGGTCGGCCGACGGGTCGGTGACGGCAGCTGGGCCGGCCTGCTGATCGGCATGGCGGTCGGCGTGCTGGTCGGTGCCGGGTCCGCGGCGCTGACCGAGCTGGTGTTCATCCGTCGGCTCTACAACCGCCACATCGAGCAGGTGCTGGTGACCGTCGGCCTGGGCCTGGCGACCGTGGCCCTGTTCGAGGGGATCTGGGGCTCCGATCCGATCCAGATCAAGTCCCCCGGCTGGCTCAGCCGGACCACCGAGATCGCCGGGGTGCACATCCCCAATGACCGGTGGCTGCTGATCGGCGCCGCGGTCGCGGTGCTGCTGCTGATCGTGCTGTTCCTGCAGAAGACCAGCTACGGCCTGATCATCCGCGCCGGCGTGGAGAACCGCACGATGGTCACCGCACTCGGCATCGACGTGCGCCGCGCCTTCACCATCGTGTTCGCGATCGGCGGTGCCGCTGCGGGCCTGGGTGGCGTGCTCGCCTCGGTGTACTACGGACAGGTGAGCGCCCATCAGGGCACCTCGCTGCTGATCTACGCCTTCATCGTCACCGTGATCGGCGGGCTCGGCTCCCTCTCGGGCGCCGCGATCGCCGCGGTGATCGTGGCGGTCATCCAGCAGTTCGCGAACTACTACTTCGGCGCCGGGGACCTCGCGGTCGTGCTGCTGCTCGCGGTGGTCATCCTCGTCCGACCGACCGGCCTCATGGGCAAGGTCAAGCACTAGGAGCCTCAGATGCGCACTTTCCTCTCCTCCACCACGGGGATGCTCGCCATCGGTGCGGTGCTGGTCGCCGTCGCCGCGGTGCTCCCCCTGCTGAACCTCTCCCTGCCCGGGATCCTGCCCGGGCCCACCTACTCGCCCGGCGCGCTGTCGATGCTCGCCTACGCCTTCCTCATCTCCGCCCTGGCGCTGAGCTACCACCTGATCTTCGGGATCGGCGGGATGCTGTCGTTCGGGCATGCGATGTTCTTCTCCGCCGGTGCGTACGGGCTGGGCATCGCCCTGAACCTGCTAGCGCCGACGTCGATCCCCGACGGTGCCGTGTTCCTCCTGGCGATAGTGCTGACCCTGGTCGTGGCCCTGGCGGCCGGGAACCTGGTGGGCGCCCTCGCGCTGCGGGTCACCGGGATCTCCTTCGCGATGGTGACCCTCGCCTTCGCGCAGGCGGTCAACGTGATGCTGCGGCGTGACACCGCTGGGCTCACGGGCGGTGAGGAGGGCGTCACGCTCGAGGTCGCCGTGGTCCCGGACCTCCTCATCGGTGTCCAGAACGCCCGCAACGTGTACTGGCTGGCGCTGGGGATCCTGGTGCTGGTGTACCTGGCCTGCGTGTGGATCGAGAAGTCGCGCCTGGGGCACGTGGTGGTCGCCTCCCGCGAGAACGAGCTGCGGGTGACCGTGCTGGGCCTGCGCCCGTACACGGTGCGGCTGTTCATCTTCGGCGCGGGCGCGGTGTTCGCCGCGGTCGCCGGGATGGGCTTCCTGCTGCTGCAGTCCACCGTCACCCCCCGCATCTCCACCGCGGACTTCACCCTCACCCTGCTGGTGATCGTGGTGCTCGGCGGAGTCGGCTACCGCTGGGGCGCGATCATCGGCGGGATCATCTACACGCTGCTGGACCAGCGGCTCGCCTCCCTCGCCTCCGCCTCCTGGATCGCGGACCTCCCGGCAGTGCTGCGGATCCCGCTGTCGGAGCCGCTGTTCCTGCTGGGGATGCTGTTCGTGCTGGTGGTGATGTTCGCCCCCGGCGGCATCGTGGGCCTGACCCACCGGGCCACTCGGCGCCGCGACACGGTGACGGAGCGCCCCGAGGCACTCGCGGATGCGGGAACCTGACGTGATGGATCCCGCCTCCGTCCTCCCCGCCGCCCGCACCGCCGCAGTGGTCCCCGCCGTGGACGCCGACGACCGGCTCACCCTGGACCGGTGGATCACCCCGCATGCCGAGGCCGCGCCGTCACGGCCGGCGATCCTGGATCGCGGCGTGGTGGTCTCCTACGGCGAGCTCGAGTCCCGTGCGGCGACGCTCGCCGAGACGCTGGGCCGCGCCGGTCACGGCCGCGGTGCCCGGATCGCGACGGTCACCGGCTCCACCGCCGACCAGGTGGTGCTGATGCTGGCCTGCGCGAAGGCGGGCGCGATGCTGGTGCCGCTGTCCTGGCGGCTGACCGCCGGGGAGCTCGCCCAGCAGCTGCGGATCGCGGACCCCTCGCTGCTGCTGGTCGAGGAGGACCACCTGCCGGTGGCGGAGGACGCGGCGGAGCAGCTCGGTGACCTCCCACTGCCCTCGACCACCCTCGGTGCCCAGGGCGTGGAGTCCCAGGTGCCCGATGCCCGCATGCCGCGCCCGGTCGACGCGCCCCGCCCGGAGGACGGGCTGCTGATGCTGTTCACCTCCGGCACCACCAGCACCCCCAAGGCCGTGGTCCTCACGCAGGCGAACTGCGTGTGGGTGAACCGCTCGCTGCAGGGCGCGGCGCCGCTGCGCCGCTCGGACGTGGTGCTGCAGGTGCTCCCCCAGCATCATGTGGCGGGCTGGAACATCCAGCCGCTGCTGGCCTGGCACCTGGGGGCGCTGGTGGTGCTCGAGCGCACCTTCGACGCCGGCCGCGCCTTGGCCCTGGTCGAGCGTCACCGCGCCACGGCCACGATGGGGGTCCCCACCATCTACCGGGCGCTGCTGCAGCATCCTCATATCGCCGCCAGCGACCTCAGCAGCCTGCGCACCGCCATCGTGGGCGGCGGGATGCTGGACGCGCGGGCGCTCGAGGAGCTCGCCGGGCACGGGATCACCCTCCGTCAGGGCTACGGCCTCACCGAGGCCGCCCCGAACGTGACCATGACTCAGCACCCCTCGGATGCCGGCACCGCCGGCCGCGCCTACCCGCATGTGGACCTGGCCCTGCTGGTCGAGGGCGAGGTGAGCCGCGTCCCCGGCATCGGTGAGCTGCTGGTGCGCTCCCCCGCCGTGTTCGCCGGCTACTTCCGCGATGACGAGGCCACCGCGCAGACGATGCACGAGGACTGGCTGCGCACCGGCGACCTGGTGGAGCTGGACGAGGTGGGCCGGGTCCGGATCGTGGACCGGGTCAAGGACATCGTCCGCTCCGGCGCCGAATCGATCGCCCCGATCGAGGTGGAGCTGGCACTGCTGGAGCACCCCCGCATCGCCGAGGCGGCGGTCGCCGGCATCCCCAGCGAGCGCTGGGGCGAGGAGCTGGTGGCCTGGCTGGTGCTCAGCGCCCGGCTGGAGGAGCGGGAGATCCGCGCTCACCTGGAGACCCGCCTGGCAGGCTTCAAGCATCCCAAGCAGATCCTGGTGGTCGAATCGATCCCCCGCACCTCGAGCGGCAAACCGCTGCGCCGGGTGCTGGCCGACTCGCTGCTGGAGAGGAACCGGACATGACCCCAGCGAGGACCCCCGCCCCGTCGGACGCGGACCCGTCCCACGCCGATCTCGAGGCGCGCACCGCGACCCAGCCGCGCACCCGGCGCGGCGCCGAGACCAAGGCGAAGATCTTCACCGCGGCCGAGCACAGCTTCGCCGAGCAGGGCTATCACGCCGCCTCCGTCTCCCGGATCACGGACCGGGCGGGCGTGGGCCAGGGCACCTTCTACCTGTACTTCACCAGCAAGCTGGATCTGTTCGAGCAGCTGGTGGTGGATCTGAACCGGCGGGTGCGCAAGGCGATGAGCGACGGCGCCGCCCGGGGCCGCGGACGGGCCGAGTCCGAGCGGGAGGGCTTCCGCGAGTTCTTCGCCTTCACCGCCGAGCATCCGGCGCTGTACCGGGTGGTGCGGGAGGCGGAGCAGGTCTCCCCCGGCGCGATGCGCCTGCACTACGAACGGATCGTGGACGGCTACCGCGAGGGCCTCACCCGCGCCCGGGACAGCGGCGAGATCGGCGCCGAGGTGGATCCGGAGGTCGCCGCATGGGCGCTGATGGGCATCGGCGAGATGATCGGCATGCGCTACGTGCTGTGGCCGACGGGAGAGTCCGAGTCCGGCACCTACGGGGCCGATGCCCGCTCCGTCCCCGAGGACGTGTTCGAGCAGATGGTCGCGCTGGTGCAGCGGGCACTGGGCACCCCGGCCGACGCCCCGCCGTCGGCGCCCGACGGACCGCCCCCGGTGCGCCCTGACCCCTGACCTTTGCCCCCGCGGCGAGCACCCCTCACCGCGCCCACACCCCCGGCGCCGATGCCGTCGCCTCGCCCCAGGAGAGAAGGATTCCCAGATGAGCCCTCTGACCGGCCGTCGCGCCGTCATCACCGGAGGA